>CAZWLP010000076.1:0-11035 GCA_964634565.1 uncultured Rikenellaceae bacterium
TCTTACCGCCCTGCTCCCTGCTTCGTCCGCCGAAGTCTTGACGAAGGCGGGCTCTTTGCCCTTCTCCTCTTTTTCCATATATTTGCCTCTTCAATATTGAGTTATGCTGATAAAGATATACGAGTCGAATCCCAATTCGCGTCATCTGAGGAGGGTTGCTGATGTACTTGAGAAGGGTGGGATAGCTATTTACCCGACCGACTCCGTATATGCAATTGGCTGTGATATAAGGTGTAACAGGGCAATAGAGAAGATATCAAAGTTTAAGGGCTTTGATCCGCTGAATCCAAATATGTCTTTGCTTTTTCACGATCTTTCCCAGCTGGCAGAATACACGATTATAAGGGATAATAATATTTTTAAGCTGATAAAAAGAAATACTCCCGGTCCGTTTACATTTATTGTACAGGCCAATAATCAGATACCAAAGTTTTTTAAAAACAAAAAGAAAACAGTAGGTATAAGGATACCTTCAAATCAGATATTACTTGATTTGATTGCGGATCTTGGTGGTCCACTTATTACCACATCCATCCACGATACTGACGAGATTATTGAGTACACTACCGATCCGGAGCTTATCTATGAAAAATACCGTGATTTTGCGGATATAGTTATTGATGGGGGCTATGGAAACAATGAGCCTTCAACAATTGTAGATTGCACGGGTGATGAGCCACTTATTGTAAGACAGGGTATAGGTGTACTTGAATATTAGCTTATTACCTGATATAGAATGATCGTTGAAGCAGTACCAGAACAGTAAACAGTTCGAGCCTTCCAAGTAACATCAGAAAGGAGAGAAACCACTTCCCGAATACGGGAAAATGGGCATAATTCATCACCGGGCCTACTGCTCCCATTCCCGGACCTATATTTCCCAGTGTGGCAGCTACTGCACTCAGTGAACTTACAATGTCGTACCCCATAATTGAAATTATTATGGCACTGAACGCTGTAATGATAAGGTAGAATACCATAAAGGCCTGAACATTATAGATAAGTTGTTGCGGAACAACCTTATGATTTAACCTGACCGGTATCACTGCATTAGGATGAATAAGCCTCCTTAGTTCCTGTCGGCTGTTTTTTGCCAGCAGCAGGAGTCGAACCATTTTAATGCCACCACCTGTTGACCCGGCTGATCCTCCTGTAAACATCAGAACAAACAAAAACAGGATAAGAAAGGGTTCCCATAGACAGTAATTAGCTGTAGCATAACCGGTTGTGGTAACTATAGATACAACCTGAAAGGCGGAGTCGCGGAATGATTCTTCGAGGGGATGATCATGATGGAAATATAATACAGATCCACTAATGGCGATAGCTATAAGCAATACAGAGATATAGAAAACAAACTCTTCGTTCTTAATAATCTTTTTAAATTTCCCATGAAAACCAAGATATGCCAGAGTAAAATTTGTGCCGGCAATAATCATAAATGCAGTAATAACATAATGGATATATGGAGAACTGAATGCAGCTATACTTGCATTTTTTGTTGAGTAACCACCCGTAGCCATAGTTGTAAATGAGTGGCATACAGCATCAAAGAGATCCATCTCACCTGCCCAGAGTAATATTGTTTCTGCGGCTGTAAATATTATATATATTCCCCAGAGGCGTTTGGCTGTATCTTTTATTCTTGGTCTCAGTTTATCAGGGGTTGGTCCGGGTACTTCGGCAGCAAAGAGCTGAATATTACCGAGCTTAAGAAAGGGCATAATAGCAATCGACAATACAATTATTCCCATACCTCCCAGCCACTGGGTCATGCTTCTCCAGAACAGTAAACCATGTGGCAGTGATTCGATATCGGTCAGGATTGATGCTCCGGTAGTTGTAAAACCTGACATCGTTTCAAAGAATGCATCTGTATATGAAGGAATTTCACCACTAAGAACAAAGGGAAGACTACCGAAGACCGAAAAAATAATCCATGATAGAGTAACTATAAGGAAGCCTTCTCTTTTACCCATTTGTGTTTTATCTGATTTAAAGATAATTGAGGCAATGGTACCAACAAGAATTGCTATAATAGCTGATTGGAGCAGAGCTTTTGCATCACCATCACCATAGCTGAGTGCAATGGGAACTGTAAGTGCCATACAAATTCCCAGCAAAAAGGTAAGCAGTCCAAGGATTCTGAATATTACTTTACCATTTAGCATTATTCCTGATTAGATAAAGAATTTGGATACTTTTTCAAAGGCTTCCGGAAGTGTAAATACAACGATGCGGTCGTCTGCCTGTATATGTGTATTCCCGGTTGCAATAAACGGTTTTCCTCCACGGGTGCCGCCGCCCACAATAGCTCCCTTGGGGAAGTTTACCATATGAAGTGGACCCTTTGTTATTTTTGAGCCTGACGGAACCTTATATTCAAGCACTTCAGCATCGGTTCCCATCATACATTTCACCTGGGTAACATTCGGATTGGTTGTATGCCTGAAGATTCTGCTGGCTGCCGATATTTTTTTATTTATGATTGTATCGACTCCACTATTTTCTGCAAGATTAATATATTCTACATTTTCAACCTCTGCAATTGTTCTTTTTACTCCGAGTTTCTTGGCCAGCAGGCAGGACAAGATATTGGTTTCGGAATTACCTGTAACCGCAACAAAGGCATCCATCTTATCTATTCCTTCTTCAATCAGCACTGAAGCGTCTCTTCCATCGCCATTAATAATAAGAGTCTCTTCCAGCTCATCTGCAAGATCGAGCGCTTTCTCGCTATCCTGCTCTATTAGTTTAATATTGCATTCTTTTTGAAGTGAAATGCAGACTTTGCGGGCAATGCGACTTCCTCCCAGGATAAGTATGTTTTTGGCGATAAAGTTTTCTTTTCCTGAGAATTTCATCATTTCCTTAATGCCTTCCCTGGTCGAAACAACATATACCAGGTCGTTTTCCTGGAACTCATCTTCACCCCTGGGTATAATAGTTTTCTCCTGTCGTTTTATAGCTACTGCCCTGTACTGAGAATATTCCGGTGATGCTGCAATTTCTTTAAGGGTATGGTGAAGCACCGGTGCATTTTTTTCAAGTTTCTGGACATAAAGTGCAAGTATGCCTCCGGAGAATTCCATAAACTCCGTTGTGCCTGTCTCGTGGAGCAATCCAAGTACCTCTTTTGCTGCAATCAGCTCAGGATACACCATCGAATCAATACCCAGTGAGCGAAAAAACTCCCTGGTTGTATGCTCAAGGTATTCGCGGTTATCGATCCTGGCAATTGTCTTTATGGCACCAAGTCTTTTAGCCAGTATTGATGCGGTAATATTAGTATCTTCGGAGTGAGCTACTGCAATAAACAGATCGGTCTTTTTCCCCAGTGTTTCTCTAAGAAGATTAACAGATGTAGCAGATCCGAGGGTAGTAAGCACGTCACAATTTGCGTCGATTGGCTTTAGCCTGTTTTCTTCGGTATCTATAATAACAATGTCGTGGTTTTCGTTGCTAAGCATCTTTGCCAGATGAGTACCAACTTCGCCAGCTCCTGCAATAACAATCCTCATCGTTGATCTAATTTGGGAACAGGGCAAATTTAAGAAAAGGGAAATAGTTCCTGCTATTTTTTTGAGAAAAAATAGTTTGAAGGGTTTATGTGTTTATAAGACTATTCTTAAGTGCCTGAAAGATTAGGACCTGTAATTTAGCCATATATATGTAAGGCATTAACACCATTTTCAGAATGAACTGATCCAGTCGGCAATAGAATAGAGCAGCTTTGATTCGAGTGTTACCAGCCAGGCCAGGATATCGCTGACAAACAGGGATGATGGAACTACAAGCAGCATCAGACCTGTTAAAACAATAAGAAATGTAAGGGGTATTGCCAGTATATTTGTAAAGACTGAGAGCGGGGCTACCGATTTGAAATAGTAAAGAACAAATGGTAGTGTGCCTGCCTGGGCCAGGAGTGTGACAGATATAAGCGACCATAATTTTCTTAGCAGCAGACCGGAGAACTTTATTAAATTATCGACTTTTTTAAAGAATAGAAGTATTGTCAGAACGGCTGAGTATGATAGCTGGAAACTGGCTGAAAAAAGGATAAAGGGATTTAAAATAAGGAGGATAAAGGCTGAGGCAAGAAGCGAGTTTACAGGGTTTACATGTCTTCCAATATGCTTACCTGTAGAGATAAAGGTAAACATTATTGAAGCCCTGCTGACGGAGGGCGACATTCCTGAAATAAGTGCGAAGGTCCATACAGACAGTATAATTATAATAATGCTAAGAAAGCGGGATCGGATCCGAATCACTTTTAGCAGGCTGCTTGCTATAAGCATTATAATCCCCACATGTAATCCCGATACTGCCATAATATGACTTATACCTGCTTCCATAAATTTTTCTCTGATTTCTTCATCGAGATAATCCCTGTAACCGAGGGTAAGAGCTGAAACGATTGCAAGAGATCGCTGATTATCAATTCTGGATGAATATCTTGCAAGAAGCTTTTGCTGTATTATTGCTGATTTATGCTTAATTCCGACTGAGTATTCTCCTGTTGGAGCATATTTAGCGGCGAATGAGTAGTATTTATAGCCGGAGTGAATCATATATTTTCGATAATCAAAGCTATCGAGGGTATCAAAATCCTGTATTTCTGATGGCAGTAGTTTAAGCCTGATTAAGCTACCGGGTGATTTTCCGGCAATGTCGCTTTCGTCTGGAAAGTAGAGCATTATTTTGGCCTTTGCTTTGTACTTACCCTTTCTGTTCTTTGTTATAAGAGACGAAGGGACCTTAATTGATCTTTCGCGTGATACAGGTTTTTCATCTATTCTAACAGTGTAGGTTCCGGGCATTGCTTTAAGGCTTATTACGCTTGAGTATTTCTGGGAATAGAGCAGGTATCCGGCTATGGTGAAAAATACACATACCCCCAGTCCGTAGTAAACAGATTTTAACCTATCGTCGGATAACTTATATGCAAGTAGTATGGCTATTATTACCGGGATAAGTATATAGTAAACAGGGGTATAATCAGTGTAATATCGCAGCAGGATACCTGCTGCAAGAGGAAGAGTAAATCTTACAAAAGGGATGTCTTTATACAGCACAATAATACAGCTAACTGTATAAAGTTACAAAAATAGTATGGATTATCTACTTGGCTATTACTGTTTTATAGTCTACATCGAATTTACCCTTAGTGAGGCCGTTGAGTTTGCCTTTAAGGAGTCTTCTTCTTATTGGACTTACTTTATCGGTAAACAGTATTCCATCGAGGTGGTCATATTCGTGCTGTATTATCCGCGCTCTGAACCCTTCCATAACTTCGTCATGATATTCCCAGTTTTCATCATAATACTGTATTCTGATCCTGGATTCACGATCAACATCTTCTCTTATTTCGGGGATGCTAAGACATCCTTCATTCATTGGAACCACAACACCATCGCGCTCAATGATATGAGCATTGATAAAGACTTTCCTGAATCCTTCCAGTTCGGGTTCGTCTTCGCCATATGGTGTTCCATCAACGATAAAGATCCTGAGGTTTTTTCCTACCTGAGGAGCAGCCAGACCAACACCATCAGCCCTGTACATTGTCTCAAACATATTATTTATCAGCTCTTCCAGATTCTCATAATCCTGGTCGATATCCTGGGATTTTCTTCTTAGTACGGGATGACCGTACACATATATCGGGTAAATCATCTTATAAAATTATCTATTTTTTTTACTATAGGCCTGCTGCAGATATGATTGAAGAATCAATGATGCACTTATCTTATCCACATTAGACTTATCTCTTCTGTCACTTTTTTTCATTCCACCCTCTATCATTGCTTTTATTGCCATTGAAGAAGTAAATCTTTCATCGACCAGATGAAGGTCAATATCAGGAAAGATTTTTCTGAGCCTGCTGATAAAGGGATCTATATATTTAACCGATTCTGATGGCAGATTGTTCATGGTTTTAGGGTAACCAATAACAATTGCTTCAACATCCTCAGCGGCAGTATAATCCTTTAGAAATATTTCAAGGTTTACAGTCGGAACAGTGGTCAGTGGACTGGCAATGGTTTGGGTTATATCTGTAACGGCTATCCCGCTACGTTTTTTACCATAATCAATTGCCAGTATCCTTGCCATGGTGCAAAGATAATAAGAAGAAGGTTTAAAAGTTTAAAAAAGTTGAAAAGGTTGATAAGGTTGAAACTGGGTTGAGAAAGTTGATAAAGTTTATAAGGTATAACAGTTAAACACTTTAACACTTTAACAATTCAGAGGTTTCGAATATCTTACAATCTTTAATATTATAATCTTCAAACAAAAAAAAGCTGATCAGTCGATCAGCCTTTTTTTCTAATTAGAAAGTTTTTCTAGTATTCCATATTTGCCAGTCGCAGGTAGGAGTTATATCTCCATTTTGAATTTTCCTCGGCTGCGGCAAACAATACTTTTGCTTCTTCGGGGAATGATTTCATAAGAGAAGTATATCTCACCTCTGACTTAAGGAAGTCCTGGAACAGGCTCCAGTCGGGCTCCTTGGAATCAAGTTGGAACGGGTTTTTACCTTCCTTCTCGAGACGAGGATCGAACCTGAAATTATGCCAGTATCCACTCTTAACTGCATCGCCTGACTGGGCCTGTGTTTTACCCATACCTGCTCTCAGTCCGTGGTTAATACACGGTGCATAAGCAATTATCAGTGAAGGTCCGGGATATGCTTCGGCTTCCCTGATGGCTTTAAAGTACTGCGCCTGGCTTGCGCCCATTGCAACCTGGGCAACATAAACATAACCATAGGTCATTGCCATTTGTCCGAGATCTTTTTTACGTATCTTCTTACCTGAGGCAGCAAATTTAGCAACTGCTCCTACGGGAGTGGCCTTTGATGCCTGACCTCCGGTATTTGAGTATACCTCTGTGTCCATTACAAGGATATTAACATCTTCGCCCGATGCAATAACATGGTCGAGTCCGCCATATCCTATATCGTAAGCCCATCCGTCTCCTCCGAAGATCCACATGGATTTCTTAATAAGGTATTGTTTAAGGTCGATAATTTGCTTGCATTCTGGACATTTTTCCTTTTCACATGCTTCGATAACAGCTGTCGATGCTGTTTTGGATCCTTCTGCATCATCTTTAGCTTCAATCCATGAATTGAAAGCTTCCTTACATGAGTCTGCCACTCCTTTTTCGATAGCAACATTCATAAGTCTTTCAATCCTCTGACGAAGCTTGTTTATGCCTGTTGCCATACCAAATCCGTACTCAGCATTATCTTCGAAAAGTGAGTTAGCCCATGCCGGTCCGTGACCATCTTTATTAACGGTATAGGGAGTAGAAGGAGCTGAACCACCATATATAGATGAGCAACCTGTTGCATTTGCAACGATCATCCTGTCTCCGAACAGTTGTGTAATTGCTTTTATATAAGGAGTTTCGCCACAACCGGCACATGCTCCTGAGAATTCGAAGAGGGGCTGAGCAAACTGGCTGTTTTTAACAGTTTTTGTTTTATCAACTACAGTGTCCTTATAGCCCACCTGCTCGTGCATATAGGTCCATCTGTCTGCTTCTGCAAGCTGTGTGTCGAAGGCTTTCATTACCAGAGCCTTTTCCTTTGACGGACATACATCGGCGCAGTTGCCGCATCCTGTACAGTCCATAAGGCTGACCTGGATCTTAAATTTATACTCTTTGGTAGCACCAATGCCCTGGATTGTTGATGTTCCTTCAGGGGCAGCTGCTGCTTCTTCATCTGTAAGGAGGAAGGGGCGAATGGCTGCATGCGGACAAACATAGGAGCACTGATTACACTGTATACAGTTATCTGCATTCCATTCGGGAATCCATGTAGCAATACCTCTTTTTTCGTAAGCAGTGGTTCCTGACGGGAAGGTACCATCTTCTCTGCCAATAAAAGCGCTAACAGGAAGGTCATCACCTTTCTGATCGTTTATGGGCTTACATACATTTTTAATAAAGTCAGGAAGTGTAGTATCTTCTTTTACTTCTTCTATATTAACATTTTTCCATGATGAAGGCACTTCAACTTTTACTACATCACCTCCACGATCGACGGCTGCATAGTTCATCTTAACTATATCTTCGCCTTTTGATCCATATGACTTAACAATGAATTTCTTCATTTCGGCAACTGCCTGGTCGTAAGGAATAACTTCGGCAACCTTAAAGAATGCTGATTGCATTATCGTGTTAGTCCTGTTTCCAAGACCAATTTCTGTAGCGATAGATGTAGCATCTATTATATAGAAGTTAATATTATTTTCAGCAAGATACTTTTTGAAATGAGCAGGCAGGTGTTTATCAACCTGTTCGGCACTGAAGGGTGCATTCAAGAGGAAGGTACCACCTTCTTTAAGTCCTTTCAGCATATCGTATTTCTCGAGGTACTGGCTTACATGGCATGCTACAAAGTCTGGTGTATTAACAAGGTAGGTTGATCTTATTGGGGTATCTCCGAAACGAAGGTGAGAGGTTGTTATTCCACCTGATTTTTTTGAATCGTAAGCAAAATAAGCCTGGCAATATTTATCGGTTGACTCACCAATAATTTTTATAGAGTTTTTATTTGCACCAACAGTACCATCTGAACCAAGTCCATAGAATTTGGCAGAGTAAAGGAATTTATCACATACATTTATCTCCGGCAGAACAGGAAGTGATTTATATGTAACATCATCGTTAATACCAAGGGTAAACAGGTTCTTGGGTTTTTCGATATCCATATTCTGGTAAACAGACATTATCATTGCCGGAGTTGTATCTTTCGATGATAATCCGTAGCGTCCACCCAGTATTACAGGTCTGTTTTCCTTCTCGTAGAACATATCTCTTATATCCAGATAAAGTGGTTCTCCGTTGGCACCCGGTTCTTTTGTCCGGTCGAGAACAGAAATCTGCCTGACTGTATCAGGTAGTACATCGAAGAAATATTTTTCTGAGAATGGACGATAAAGATGAACTGAGATAAGTCCGACTTTCTCGCCTTTAGATAAGAGATAACCCAGTGTTTCTTTTATTGTTTCGGTTACGGATCCCATTGCAACAATAATTTTTGTAGCATCGGGAGCACCAAAGTATGTAAATGGTTTATAGTCTCTTCCGGTGATCTTTGATATTTCGTTCATATAATCTGCAACTATATCAGCCACTGGCTCATAAAATGAGTTAACAGATTCTTTTGCCTGGAAGTAGATATCAGGATTCTGGGCAGTTCCTCTGGTTACCGGGTGTTCGGGGTTAAGGGCATTATCGCGGAACCTTTGAAGAGCATCGTAATCGATCAGTCCTTTAAGATCGTCATTTTCAAGTACTTCTATCTTCTGTATCTCGTGTGAAGATCTGAATCCATCGAAGAAATGCACAAAAGGAATTCTGGACTTGATTGATGTTAGGTGGGCAACACCTGCGAGATCCATTATCTCCTGAATACTTCCACTGGCAAGCATTGCGAATCCTGTCTGGCGTGTAGCATAGATATCACTATGATCGCCAAAGATGGAAAGAGCATGGGCGGCTACAGACCTGGCACTAACATGGAAGACGCCAGGCAATAATTCGCCTGCAATCTTATACATATTAGGGATCATAAGCAGCAGCCCCTGTGAAGCAGTAAATGTAGATGTAAGTGCACCTGACTGAAGCGATCCGTGTACTGCACCGGCAGCACCTGCTTCAGATTGCATCTCTACCACTTTTACTTCTTCATTAAAAATGTTTTTTCTGCCATTAGCAGCCCACTCGTCAATGTTTTCAGCCATATTAGAGGAGGGAGTGATCGGATAGATACAGGCAACTTCACTGAACATATAAGCTACATGAGATGCAGCCTGGTTTCCGTCGCATGTTATAAATTTCTTTTTTCCCATTGTTGTGTTAGTGTTATATATTTAACAAATATTGATAATCTTTTTGATATTGCTTGGAGCACTAAAGTTAGTTATTCTCCATTCATTGAAACCAGGAATTCTTCGTTAGAGTTTGTTTGACGAAGTCTGTCGCGCAGGAATTCCATTGCTTCAACTGAATTCATGTCGGTCAGGTAATTACGAAGCACCCAGATCTTACTAAGTATATTTTTATCTATCAGCAGGTCTTCACGGCGAGTGCTTGATGCAGGGATATCAATTGATGGGTATATCCTTCTGTTTGAAAGTTTTCTGTCGAGCTGTAATTCCATATTACCGGTTCCCTTAAATTCTTCGAAGATTACATCATCCATCTTTGAGCCTGTCTCGGTAAGTGCAGTAGAAATAATTGTCAGTGACCCACCATTTTCTATATTACGTGCCGCTCCAAAAAATCTTTTAGGTTTATGCAGTGCATTTGAGTCAACCCCTCCGGAAAGGACTTTTCCTGAAGCAGGTGATGTTGTATTAAATGCTCTTGCCAGCCTTGTGATTGAATCAAGCAGGATCACTACATCATGTCCGCATTCAACCATCCTCTTGGCTTTTTCAAGAACAATATTGGCTACTCTTACATGCCTGTCTGCCGGCTCATCAAATGTTGAAGCAATAACTTCAGCATTTACGCTGCGGGCCATATCGGTTACCTCTTCCGGGCGCTCATCAATAAGCAGAACCATAAGGTATACTTCCGGATGGTGTTTGGCTATAGCATTAGCTATTTCCTGGAGCAGAACTGTTTTACCGGTTTTTGGTTGAGCGACGATCAGTCCGCGCTGACCCTTGCCTATAGGTGAAAACATATCTACAACCCTTACCGAGATTGTTGATTCGCCCGGAGAACAAAGTGTAAATTTCTCTTCAGGGAAGAGGGGAGTGAGGTAGTCGAAGGGGACCCTGTCACGAATATAATCGGGGCTTCTTCCATTTATTGATTCAACCTTGATAAGCGGAAAATATTTTTCTCCTTCTTTCGGAGGTCTGATAGTACCTTTAACAGTGTCGCCTGTTTTTAAGCTAAACAATTTTATTTGTGACTGAGATACATAGATATCGTCAGGAGAGTTCAGATAATTATAGTCGGCCGATCTAAGGAAACCATATCCATCGGGCATAATTTCCAGTACACC
>CAZWLP010000077.1:0-10694 GCA_964634565.1 uncultured Rikenellaceae bacterium
CGATAATCCATTTAAGATAATCGCTGAGCAGATCTGAGAAACCTTCCACAAATTCGTGTCCTGCATCTTTGCTTACAGTAATCCTGGCCTGCCCTCCTTTTTCATTAATTTTTGATACCAGGCCTTTCTGTCCTTCAAGAGCAAAGTCTTTATCTCCTGTAATTATTGCAATCTTATGCTTCTTTGCAACAAATTGATCTATAAGTTCATCGCCAATATTTTCTGGCACTACCGGACAATTAAGGACCAATCCTGAAACAGGAACGAACTCATTAAATGCAAATTCAAGAGAAAGTCTCCCTCCTGCCGACATCCCGGCGAGAATAATTTTTGTGGTATCTACTGAATAGCCGGTAAGTATTTTACCATAAATATCCTTAAACTCCATCTCTGTTTTTGCATCACCAGATGTCCAGGCATAGTTAATATCATTTGAGTAGATATATGATTGAAGAAAGACTGTAATATATTTATCCGTCATTGTTTGTGATGTCCACGATGTTTTTGCACTTTCAATATTTCTGTTATTTCCATGAAAGATAAATATTAGCGGGTAATTATTACTTTCTGAATATGAGGAAGGTAGAAAAACCTCATGCTTTATGTGAGATCTGTCAATCTTCTCTTTCTCTATATTAACCAGTTTTTGAAAGTCGCTATCGTCTTTAAAATATCTGTCATATAGAGGATTTGTTAAATGGTAATTGTATCCCTTTTCCATACCGGCTTTCCATATCTCAACAGCCTTTGCATTGTTGCCGGACCTGATATTGAGCTGAGCCAGGAAATTAGTCGACCACTGCTCCTCTTCCGGAAAATTAGTCACAGCATATTCCATTATAATTATGGCTGAATCGATATTGGATTTTCTTAAAAGATCTACTGCCCGTGTTTGGAACTCCTCGTAAGACAGGCTTTGATCAATTTGTGCGAAGCCAGTGTAAAATAAAGCACAGAAACATATAGTGGTAATTACTCTTTTCATGGTATATCCGGTTAATTTTTTAAAAGATAAAGTAACTATTTTTCTCGTTTAAGAAGCAGATTAAAATGATAGGTGGTAATATTAAGTGATAAGCTGGGACTTAAGATTTCAAGTATCTACTCGTAGCGTAATGCATCTACCGGGTTTTTCCTGGCAGCTCTCCATGATATCCAGCTAACTGTTGCCAGGGCAAGAATCAATGCTATAAAACCTGAAAGAAGAAAAATCCATATGCTTATATTAATCCTGTAAGCAAAGCTCTCAAACCAACTTCTCATCAGAAAGTAGGATAATGGCCATGCTACTATACATGCAACAAGTACCCAGATGGCAAAGTCTCTTGAAAGTTTTACCATTACCTGCCACAGACCTGAGCCAAAAATTTTATGTATGCCGATCTCCTTTGTCCGACTTCTGAGCATAAAGGATGCCAGTCCGAATAGTCCTATACAGGCAATAAGAATTGCCAGTGAAGCAAAATATATCATCAGATGAAAGGTTCGCTTATCATCCTTATAAATATTCTCAAGTTTTTCATCCATTGTATTAAATTCAAACACTCTTTCCGGATAAAACTCACTACAAATATCATTAACGAGTCTGATTGAGTTATTAATATCTGACGACTGCACCTTAAGCATAAGCATACGGCACTGTCCGTAATATAACACGAATGCTGTTGGAACAACTTCCTTATAAAGAGATTCAAAATGAAAATCTTTGACCACGCCAATAATCTCTCTATCTGAGTCGGGCCAATAGCAATGGACGGGCTGACCAACAGCATCTCCTTCAAATTTCAATCGTTTCGCTGCAGCTTCGTTCAGCACTATTGCATTATCAATATCTGTTTGAACAGCATCTGAAAAAGTTCTGCCAATTTTAGCACTTATACCCAGGGTCTCAAAATAGTCAAAGCCAACATGTACAAAGCGCAAACCGATCGGTTTGGCCTCCCCCACCGGTAATAAAGCTCCATAGTTATTGAGATCGTCTGAGGGAATACGACTAGCTACCGATACGTCCAGTACAAAATTCTGTTCAAGAAGAGCTTGCTTCATGGCCATGTACTTATCTATACGGGTAAAATCATCAAATTCTGAAGCGATAATACTCTCTTTATTAAATCCCAGCTCTTTCTTCTCCAGAAATTTAATCTGAAGTAACATTAGCATGGAAACACTAATCAGAGCCACAACAATTATAAACTGGGCAATAACCAGGATTTTCCTGAAATTTGCCTTTGATTCAACACCAAAAGATGATCCTTTAAGCACTTTAAGGGGTTGAATTGACGATAGAAAAAATGCGGGATAGGATCCGGCAAATATTCCTGTTATAATAAGAATACCAAGTATCCCCAAAATTGAACTTATATTAAGCAGATCAGAAATCGCAAGATCCTTTGCCAGTAAGCTATTCATAAGAGGCAATGATATCTCCATAATAATAAGTGAAAGAAAGAAAGAGATAAGCAGGAGTATAAATGATTCGCCCATAAATTGGGATAATAACTGACGTCGTGTTCCACCCACAACTTTCTTAATGCCAATTTCAGCTGAACGTGATGTGGCATTGGCGGTAAACAGGTTAATATAATTGAAACACGCTATAAAAAGGATCAGGATAGCAATACCTACGAATATCAGTACATATGTAAAACTATTTTGTGGTTGAATATCATTTCCAACAATCTGTCCGGAATGAAGGTGAATATCTTTTAGCTGCTGCAATGAAAAAACAGGCTTGCGATCATCAGGACCCAGGTTTCTGGTTTTAACTATTAAGTCAACAGCCTTCTGAGTAACTTCATCTTCTGAAAATCCATCATGCATAACAAAATAGATCAGGAAGTTTTGCCATCCCCAGTTTGTTGCGGAACTACCAAACAGTTCATTCTCACCTGTAAGAGTCAGAAAAATATCATAACGAAAATGAGAGGTCTCCGGCATATTTTCGATCACTCCTGTAATTGTATACTCAGATTCATTATCTATCTTTATTACTTTCCCGATAGGATTATCAGTCCCAAAATATTTTTCAGCAATAAGCTCAGAAATTACCATTGTATACGGAGCATTTAAGGCTGTAAGTGGATCACCGCTAATAAAATCAAAGGAGAAGATCCTGAATATTGCAGGGTCTGCATAGGTAATTTCTGTTTCCTTAACCTTATTCTCTTCATACTCAAAAACCTTTCCCCATGTCACCAGTAGTCTGCCATAGTCTTCTATTTCCGGAATACCATCTGCCAGTATCTTGGCGGTTTGCGGCGCTTGATATACTTCATTAGACTGCAATAATCTATAAATATTATCTGCTTTTTCATTATATCTATCATAGCTGAACTCGTTGAGAACATATAGAAGGAGCATCATGCAGACTGCTAAACCTATTGCAAGTCCTGATACACTGATTAAAAAATAGGATTTATACTTTTTAAAGTTCCTAAACGCGATTTTAACATAATAATTTAACATCTTCCTGAAGGTATAATTAATATTTATATTTCTGTTTAATTTTTAATTATCAGGGCAGAGCCTGAATTTCTTCTGTCGCTCCTTCCCTTTTTACAGATTTTTATAAACCAAGCAGCGTGCCATAATTGTAATAGACTGATACAGTGGGGAATATATTTATTACTCAAAAGAATCGTTGGATATTCCAACAACTTCTTTCTTATTATCCATCATTTACAATACTTTTATCAAAAATTACCTGAATGCTTTACAAAGCTTTTAAGATTTGTCTATTAATCTCCAGACCACATAATTAATGAAAAAACTGGATTGTAAAATATTAATTGTTGATGATAACGAGGAGCTGCTCGAAGCTTTTGAAATGTTTTTGACTCCTCACTTTAAGGTTATTGAGACACTCAAGAAGCCTGATATGGCACTGGGGCGTCATCGCTCGGTTAATTTCGATATCATTTTGCTGGACATGAATTTTAAGGCTGGTATTAATTCAGGTAACGAAGGTATCTACTGGATGAATAAGATACTTGAACAGGATCCCCAGGCCACCATTGTTTTTATTACTGCGTACGGCGATATTGAACTGGCAGTGAAAACAATTAAAGAAGGAGCTGCAGATTTTATTCAGAAATCATGGGATGAGAATAAGATACTCGCCACTTTGATAAATGCTTATAAGCAGAGGCAATCAAAGCTGGAGATAAAGAAGTTAAAACAGAAGCAGACTCATCTGAATGAAAAGGCTAATAAGCCAGATAACAACCTGGTAAGGGGTAAATCTGCTGCAATGGGAAAGGTCTTCGAAGTAATAGACAGGGTTGCCGCTACTGATGCAAATATACTTTTGCTGGGCGAGAATGGAACAGGCAAGGAGGTTATTGCGCGCGAGATACACCGACGATCTTTAAGGTCGGGAGATATATTTGTTAATGTAGACCTGGGATCTTTAAATGAAAACCTGTTTGAGAGTGAGCTCTTTGGGTTTAAGAAAGGTTCTTTCACAGGGGCAAATGAAGACAGATCGGGAAGATTTGAAATAGCATCGGGAGGCACTTTGTTTCTGGACGAAATAGCGAATATACCACTCCACCTCCAGGCCAAACTGCTATCTGTTATACAGAACCATGAGGTAACACCGATAGGAAGCTGTCATCCTGTATCTTTTGATACAAGACTTATCTGTGCAACTAATGCAGATCTGAATAAGATGGTTGAAGAGAATCTTTTCAGGGAAGACCTCTTATATAGAATTAATACAATTCAGGTAGTAATACCACCATTACGGGAAAGACCTGAAGATATTCCTGAACTGGCAAACTACTTTCTTTCAAAGTTTTCAAATAAATATAACAAGGCTATTCTCTCAATTGATGCAAATGCTCTTAAGCTCCTGACAAGCAATATATGGAAGGGTAATGTGAGAGAACTGGAGCATGTTGTCGAAAAGGCAGTAATTTTATGCGATGGTGATGTTATTACCACGCGCGATTTCTATTTTACCCATATTAACAATCAGTCTTTTCTTGCTGCCGATAATTTTAATCTGACAGACCATGAAAGGAATGTTATAATAAAAGCTCTTGATAAATACTCCGGGAATTTAACTAAAACAGCTCAAAAACTGGGAATTAACCGATCAACACTGTATGAAAAAATTAAAAAATACGAGCTATAACCGCTTCAATATAATTCTTGTTGTACAGGTTCTGCTGATTGCCCTTAATCCCCTGCTTATTACCCTGGCCTACTTTAAAGCTAATCTTATAATAACATCTGTCGGGCTGGTACTTATCTGGATTTTGCAGATCGCATATCTGATCTACTATATGAGGAAGATTAACCGGGAACTAACCCGCTTTCTTTTTGCCTTCGAGCATGAAGACTCAACAATGGTATTCGATACAGAAAAAACTGACAGTTCATTTAGAATGCTCTATAAAGGCTTTAATAATATCATTGCATCCTTTGGTAAGCTCAGAATAGAAAAAGAAAAGAACTTTATTTTCCTGCAGCGCCTGATAGAGCATGTTGGAACGGGACTTATAGCTTTTACTTCAGATGATGAAATCCTGATTACCAACAGGGCATTCAATAATATTTTTCAGCTATTCCATTTAAACAGAATAGGATCCTTAAGCAAAATTAAAGAAGAGCTGCCTGAACTTATAAAAAATATGAAGGACGGGGACCAGGAACTGCTTAAGATGGAGTTGTCAGGTAAGCTGGTGCATCTCGCAATAAGGGTAACTGACTTTAAACTTGAAGAAAAAGATATCAGAATAGTGTCGTTCCAGGATATTAAGAATGAGATTGAGCAACAGGAGATGGAAGCCTGGCAGAAATTAATAAGGGTGTTGACACACGAGATACTCAATTCGGTAAGTCCGATAACCTTATTATCGAAGAGCCTGATTGATAAGTTTGAGGATAATGGTGAAAGCAAGAAACCGGAGGATATCTCAGGTAAAAATTTTGACGACCTGCAAAGGGGCTTAAACACCATAAATAAGCGGAGCAAGGGACTGGCAAAATTTGTTGAAGACTACCGGAACCTTACCCAGCTTTCCACACCATCTATTTCGGATTTTTCGATTGAAGCATTCTTTTCTAATATAAAAACACTCTTTGCAGAAGAAATAAAAGATAAGGGAATAGACTTAAATACATCAGCGCCGGCGGACTTAATAATAACTGCAGATGAAAAGCTGCTGGAACAGGTTATTATTAACCTTGTAAGAAATTCCATCCATGCCGTTGAAGATGTAGCCAGGCCTGCAATAAGCCTGAATGCATTTGAGAAAAAAAACCAGAAAATCATTCAAGTAAGAGATAATGGCAGGGGTATTCCTCCCGATCTTATTGATTCGATCTTTATACCCTTCTTTACAACCAGGGAAAAAGGTTCAGGTATAGGATTAAGCTTATCGCGTCAGATTATGAGATTACATAACGGGATAATAACGGTTTCGTCAAAAGAAAATGAATCTACCACTTTCTCGCTCGAATTTTGATTATTCGCATTTCAATATCTTAACGGGATTTATATAAGCAACTTTAAGCGAATGATACAGAACAGATAAGAATCCAATCAAAAATGCTATAAGGCTGGAAAAAACAAATATCATTCCCCCTATTCCAACCCTGTATGCAAAACTGTCGAGCCATAAATTCACCACCCAGCCGGACAAAGGTATAGTGATAATAGTTGCAAGAAGGATTAATACCGCAATATCTTTATACAGAACCATTATTATTTGAATAATTGAAGCACCCAGTTGTTTTCGGATTGCAACTTCTCTGGTTCTTTTATAAATAGTATAAGCTGATAAACCAATCAGTCCAAGGCAGGATAGTATAATACATATAACAGAGAATATCTTCACCAGACTGAATTGGTTTATTTCAGTCAGATAGGAATCTGACAGATGATCATTCATAAATGTGTAATTTAATTCCTCTCCAGGCGCTATCTCAGTCCAGTCTGATTCAATACTATCCAGTGTAAGCTCAATATTTGCACGACTACTGGTTCTAATATGCAGGTATCCGCCAGGAAGCATAACAAAGATCATTGGCTCTATCTCTTTATGTAAAGAGGCAATATTGAAATCATTTATTACTCCAACAATCTTCCCTTCAGGCCATCTGAAGTATCCACCGTTTATTATCTGCATTCTCTTATCCACTGCATTGTTCCATCCATAGTGCTGGAGAAAAGACTTATTTACTATATATGCAGCATTAGCATCGGAGGCAAAATCTTTATTAAAGTCCCTGCCTTCGATAAATTGAACTTCCATTGTTTTAAAATAGTCTGGACCAACAATAGACCAGTTAAATAGCTGTTCTTCAAATCCGGATTCGGTCTCTACCTTGAAATTACACATATAGTCTTCGCTGTTAGGAAGAAGATATGAGCTTGATACAGAAACAATATCAGGATTCCTGTGCAGCTTCTCTTCTAATAGAGATATAGCTGAACTCTCCAGATTATCAACAGGTATAATAATTAGATTATCCCTGTTGTATCCCAGATCTCTGCTATTAACATAAGATATCTGCTTATTCATCGCTAAAACACCAACCAGGACACTTATTGATAAAACAAATTGGAAAACTATTAAGAACTTTTTAAAGAAGGAGGCACCTCTTTTCTGTCCTGATCCTGATCTTCCTGTTCCCGTAAAGCTTAATGATGATAAATAAAAAGCAGGATATAAGCCTGAAATCAGCCCAATAATGATGGCCAATCCCATGGTAATTATATAGAGATCAAAATTTTGAAATAGTCTGAAATGAAGTCTTACATTGAATATCTGGTAGAGGCTGTCTGAATCGATAATTAATCTAACTACTATTATACTTAGCAGATATGCGATTAGGGTAATCAGTACTGATTCGATAAGAAAATATATTCGCAATGTCTTAACACTCTCCCCAAAAACCTTCTTTATCCCAATCTCCTTTGCCCGGTTACCTGCAAAGGCTGTTGACATATTTATGTAGTTTATTGAAGTAATAAATACTATAAATAGCCCTACTATAGCGAATATGTATATATACATCTTATTACCCTGCGGAAAGTCGTGTGGTAAATCAGAATTATAATGAATTCCTGCTAGAGGTTCCATCTTGATATCAATATAAGCATTTACTCTTTTTGCCTGTTCTGACATATGCTTCTCAAACAGCTGAGGGTACTTTGCATATATCCCTTCTGCATCGGCATTTTCATTAATAAGGAGATAGGTATAACAGGTTCTTGTAAACCATTGTGTGCCAAGCGGAACAAAGTTAATGAGTGCAGAGAATTTAAGATGGATATTATCAGGCAGATCCTCAATTATTCCGCTAACTTCGTAATTATCTGAACCAATCTCCAATATTTTACCGATTGGGTTAGCATCGCCAAAATACTTATTTGCCATATTGCATGTCAGAACAATAGAGTTTGTTTTTTCAAAACAGGTACTTGCGCTGCCCACAATAAATTTGTGTGTGAAAATATTAAATATGCTGGTATCGGCATAGAGGATATCATCTTCAATAAAAGACTTCTCGCTGTATTTTACAATAGCTTTCTCCAATGGCCTGAATCTAACATAAGACTCGACTTCAGGACATTCACTAAGAAGCATTGGCCCTATCTTCTCAGACGATCTCGCATCTTTCATAGATTTCCCATCAGCAGTGGTTGTCAATTCATATCCAAGTCTGTAGATTCTTGAATAATTCAGGTGATGCTTGTCGAAACTTAAATAATTGAGCAGGTAGAGTAAGACAATAATCCCACAGATGATACCCAGGCTCAGATTAGTAATATTGAAAAGTAAGAAATGTCTGTTTTTAGTGAATACTCTTCGAGCCAGTTTTAGATATACTTTTAGCATCTTGCTTAATTATTAGCTTATTAGAAGCTAAAAGTAGAGATATGGATCCTTTTATTTTGGAAATTAAGACCAATAGAATATTTAAAAGGTATTATAACAGGTTTTAATACATAAATTGAAATTCATATGAAGTTATTGCAGGAACCTGAGCTAAAATGGTATTCTGCCTATATTTATCTACATTTCGACTCTTCTGCCAATATAAATTGCTGGCTATGCGATTATTTACTTTATTCTCCTACCCAGCATTTCCTGACCATCCTGAAACATGGTCAAACTCTCAGTTGAGTCATTTTTACGATGAAAGGCAATCTTAGCATCCACAACAGTCAGGTAAAAGAGAGTATCATTCTCCGGATAAAGGCTGAACCTATCCTGCCCGGTAGCCTGTCCATATAACTGCTTCCCCTCCCTGCTTATGTAGATTATAAGATCGGGTCGCAACTCGTACAGGCCAACATATTGCTCAAGAGTGGATTTTGGTATATCTGCTGCATCACTTTTAAATCCTACTAATCCTGACCCGGAATCAAGCAAATAATATCCAATATCATCGGCTCCTTCCGATGAATTTGTAAGGAGTACCACTCCCTTACCCGATTCTTTTACAAATCCAATAAAAGTCCTGTATCCACCTGTCGCACCCCCATGGCAGATTATGTTCCCCTTTTCTCCTTTCATAATAATCCAGGCCATTGCAATAGACCTGTTACCAGCCATATCATGTCTGATTTGATGAGACAGCTCCATAGCCTTCATTAATGGGCTATTCGAATAAGCCAGGTTGGCAGAAACAAACTTTGCCATATCTGAGGTCGAACTTCTTATTGCACCTGCACCTGCGAGCGTTGGAATATCCCAATTCTGAACACGCCTGCGTCCGCTATGACCCGGTGCCAGGTTCTCTTCCATTCTCCTGGTTAATTCAATTCTTGTATCATTCATCTCCAGAGGATCTGCAATTGTCTGAATCATCAACTCTTCATAGCTACAAGCCTTATTCATTGCGAGTAGATGCCCTAAAAGTCCCTGGGCAAGGTTTGAGTATTCAAATTCAGAACCTACCGTTCTAACAGGATGATAATTGGAAATAAATTCATACATCTGTTCTACTGTATAGTCTGCATAAGGATTATTGCGATTGGCAGGGCTAAAGTTGTAAGGCATTCCGGGTAAACCGGATGTATGATCCGTAAGGTTGCCGAAAGTAATTTCTTTATCGCCGATCACAGGAACTTTAATATTATTGGGTAGATACCCGTTTATCTCATCCTCCAGCTTAAGATCTCCATCCAGGACCTGTTGTGCCAGTAATATACCTGTAAATACTTTAGATATCGATCCTATTTCATAGATGGTATTTTCATCTACTTCCTTACCGTGCTTAGCAGTTTTTCCAAAATTGAAGAATTTAATACCTGAGGAGTCGATTAAAGCTAAAGCAATACTCGGTGTCAGACCTTCCTCTATTCTTCTTTCTATCGACTCAAGAACTTCATCGGGAAGACCTTTTATATCAGCTGTCTCTGTAATATTCTGACATTGAATGGTGATATAAGATATCAGAAGAAATAGCAGAGTGATTCTACAATGTTTCATAGGTAGCCTGCTTTATTATTTAATCTTCTACTTTTTTACAAATAATAGGGTCGCCTCCATCCGCATGAACAGCCATACTTTCTACTTCTCCGGTTTCATTGATAATAAATGATAATTCGTACGCCGATCCCTTTATAAAAAATTCATTTTGGGATTTAGGGAATATGGCCAATTCCTGTTTGGGAGTTGTCCCTTGTTCAGGTATCTGCCATGTCAATTGACTATCATTTTTGATAATACCCA
>CAZWLP010000078.1:0-10483 GCA_964634565.1 uncultured Rikenellaceae bacterium
ATTAGATTAATTACTTTTGTGTCTTAATCGGGATGTAGCGCAGTCCGGTAGCGTACTTCGTTCGGGACGAAGGGGTCGCAGGTTCAAATCCTGTCATCCCGACAAAAGCAACTTAAGACCGTTTTGCCACAGGCAAAGCGGTTTTTCTTTTTTGACATTCGTAAGAAACTTGTTTCTATAAGAATGGCGAAATAGAAAAACAAGGTGCAAAGCACCGAGGTATTAAGTTGCTTTTAGTTTCTCCCCTACTCAGGATCACGGCTCTGACGAAGCCCGCCGTCGCTGAAAGCTATGGCGGACAGAGAAAGAGACGTAATCCCGGGGTAACGACAAAAAAACCCGATCTGATAAAGACCGGGCTATCCAGAATAATATAATATTTTAACTTTCCTTCTTAACTACCAGACACGAAGCCATCATATCGTGCAGGGCCTGCTTCTTTTCTGTAAGACCTGCAAGGATATAACCAATATAAAGAATCATCCCTGATATAATCTTCCCGAAGAACCTCCCTGTTGCTTTTCCAAAGGAAATTCTGTTTCCGTCCATATCTGTTACTTTTAATCCCAGAGCCATCTTACCCAGAGTAGCCTGATTCTTAGAAGATTCCATAAGAGCATAATATAACCAGCCCATAATAAGAACTACAAGAACCAGTCCTGCAATAGAGCCAACTATTCCTACCACTCCCTTTGCAATACTTCCGGCCTCATCGGGGTTTTCTCCTATCCCGATAGCAGAAAAAATTATTCCTCCGATAAATGGGAGGGAGATAAGAAAGCCAGCAAGGCTCAATATCAGATCATCAATAATATATGCCACAAAACGAAGCCAGAAACCGGCGTATCTTACTTCGGCACTTTCAGCTGGTATAGTTTCCATTTTAGTCTTTTTTGGTTAGATGTAGCGTAAATATATTGAATTTTGATGAATAATTACCCGATATATTGCACAATAAGACCCGAAAAATTATTCAGCACCATATTTTAAAAGATTCTTCCGGGCATGTGTCTTGCCTGACAATTTAAACCATGCAAAGCTTAACACAAGTAATATCCCAAGTAATACAATAATTACCGGAGCGCTTGGAACATCAAGTTTAAGTGAAAGTAGCAGCCCAATAAAGCTGGCTACAATGCCAGCACTCCAGCCGGATATTAATTTCGCAACCCATCCTCCTCTGATAAAGGCAGAAAGTGATGCAGGCAGGATAAGGAATGCAAATACAGTTAATATCCCTGCCATACTTACTGCCTCCACAACTACCAGCCCAAAAGAAAAATAAAAAAGAAAGTCCCATAGCCGGGGCCTTTTCAGCTCTTTGCAGGCGTCGTGGAAGCTATCGGTAATCATCGTAAATTTCTTCCTGAAAATAATATGGAATATTCCAACGAGCGCTACTGTAAGGGCAAGCTTAAAAACCTGAGACCATGAGACCCATAGTATCGAACCTACAAGCATATCGTGAACATGAACATCGCCTCCGGCACCCTTATCAAGTATTATAACGGTTAGTGTTGTAGCAACGGCATAGGCAATACCGATAATGGCTTCGAGAGGAATGGTTATCTTCTTATGCCTCAGTATTGTAAATGCAAAAGATGCAAGAGAGATAAATCCCAGAGAGAAGATATAAGGCCAGAATCCATGTGCCTCATGATCCATATGAAAAAGTACAATACCTGTAGCTGAGCCCAGTGCAGCTATTGAAGCAAGGGCTATATCAATAAAAATAATTTCTCTCTTTATTACATGTATACCGAAATATACATTGATAAGGACAATAAGAACACATGCAACAAGAGGAGGCAGTATAAAACCAATAGACATCATAAACTAGCTTTTTGAGATTATTCCTTTTTTTCCTTCAGACCTGTCTATATACAAACGAACAAAAGCAGCCAGGTAGGCAGCAACACCGACCAGGCTTACAATTGCCGGCCCATTTGAAATATTTAATTTATATGACAGGTAAATACCTATCATCGACCCTATGGATCCAATAATCCAGCTCCAGATAATTCTCTTTCGCCAATCTGACACAAAAGCCCTAGCGATCGAAGCCGGTCCTATTAATAACATAAATACAAGGAAAATACCCATTATTGGAACTGCCTTTACTATAACCACTCCAAAGGTGATATAGAACACAAGATCGTAGATCCTTGCCTGCCTTAAATTTATTGTTGTACCTGTCTTACCCTCTGTTACTGCCCTTACCCTGCTGCCCAAAAAAAGATGAATAATCATAAGCGGAACAAAGAGAATTACACAGTTGATAATAACTTTCCATGTTACCCACAGAACATTACCTGTAATAGTCTTAGTAATATAGTTTGACCCCCCCGGTATCATATCAGCAAGAAGAAGAGCCATGCCGAGAGCAACACAATAAAAGATACCAATAATGGCTTCCTGAGGCAGTAATTGCTCTTTAACCCTCATCAGAGAAAAGAATCCCAGTATTACAACGGTAAACAGGTAAGAAATAAGCTGAGTATTCAAAGACTCTTCCGCAAATCCGAGAAGTATTCCTATCATAGTACCCAGTGCAGCAATCTGTGCCACAGCAATATCAATAAACACTATTCCCCGGGTAAGGATATGATTTCCAAAATAGCTCAAAATCCCTGCAAGGATAATACACGCTACAATAGGCGGGAGAAGAAATATAATATTTTCTAACATATCAGAGGCTTGATTTTACCTGTTCAATCCAGTTATCCATAAGCTCAAAATTATTGTTTATGCCCAGCTCACTGTTTACAAACAATGGCAGATAAACAGCTTTTATACCTGTCTTTTCACTTATCATCTGGGGTGATTTTTTCTCGAAATAACTCGCCACAAGCATCATATTAATATCCTGCTCTTTTATAAGGTTTACCATATATTGAACATGCTTTGCAGATGGCGGGATACCTGGCTTGGGTTCAATAAATCCAACTATATCGAGTCCGAAAACATCAGAAAAGTAAGCCCAGTTCTTATGATATGCTATTATTTTCTTTCCTCTGAAAGGTAGTGCTTCTTTAAGCCAGCCTCCAAGATCATCGATCAGTTTATGTCCCTGGTATTCCTTTTCAAGAAAATCGAATAGGGTCTTATTTAACAATAATTGTGTTAAAGTCTCTCCTCCGAACAGATCAACCAGGGTATCGCCAAAAAGGGCTCTGTCGACCCTGTCAATAAACTGGTCCCTGTTAGCCTCATAGAAAGAAGCATTTGAAGGATCAACTTTAATTAAACCAATTGTTATATTCCGTGCAATTATTTTCCAGTTAACAGGGCTGGTATTTATATGAGGATTACCCATCAGGTGAACATCACCCTCGGAGCGATCGGCCTTTGTTACTTTATCGAGAATATTTACTCCATGTGAAGCTGAAACAAAACCAATAGCTCCATCCATTATTTCCTTATTCCTTGCCTTATCAAGAAGAGTGGCAGACCATTGTTCAAGGTCCAATCCTGTAGTAATCCACATATCAGCCTTATTCAGCATCATGGCATAGCTGGGTTTGGGTGGAATAAAATGAGGATCGGACTCACCCTGGGATATTTTTTCGATTACAGCCTTATCTTTTGCAATCTCCTTTGCAATAGTTGCATAGTCGGAAAAAGAACAAACGATCCTTATCTGAGCTTCGCCGGATGCCGAAGCAGTGATAAAACCTATTAGAAACAGGCTTATACTGATTATGAATTTCTTAATTCTGTCTTTCATTTTATTTTGTATTAATATTATTTACTAACTAGTATGCATCGTGTTTATGTGGTCCCATTGCCCATGAAAACTGGAACACAAGTGTATGATTTGAACGATATACGTCACCACTCTCCGGTAAGGAGTTAATATACCGGTCATTATACTGATATTGTATACGATAAAAAACAAATTCACTCTGCCAGAAATCTACATTAAATGTATAATCCCACTCATACTGTGTATTATCTACAGGTATTTCAGAATACCCCAGCCTGCCACCGATCCATAGCCTTGTATTAAGTTTACGATGAAACAAAGAGTAAAAACCCTTACTCCTTACAATGCCTGTAGCTGTCTCGGTATATCCATACAGTAATTCTGTTTTAATATCAAGTGATTTATATTTTGCTGTTTGCGGAGGCTCCCACTTATAATGCAGGCCAAAGCTCCCGGTATAGGTATTATTATCATCTGTAAGATCACTATGCCCTGCCATAGCACTAAGTGTATATTCAAAATACGAAGCATCTGAGATATCATAATAGTTCTTAAAATGACCAACATAGGCAAGATTTACACTTTTATCAGAATAGTAACTGTAGTTATCAAATATATTTACAGTAGCTATATCCAGAGAACTGGCATCCGAGAACAGGAGAGTCGGAAGAAGAAAATTCACCGATACACCCATACCATTAAATCCATCCAGTCCGAAATAATTTACCGATGCCCGTGGCCGGTCAAACTGCGGCAGGGCATGTGTATGATGCCTGTTTAAAAGACCAAATTCTGGAAAGAAGACACCTCCCTTAACAGACATATTCAGGGGGAGATTTATAAGCTCAAGATATAGCTCCTCTATCGACACACCATCTTCTGTAATATCCATAAATGCCTTACCCCTGGCGTAAGGATCGAGAGGTGCAACAAAAGACAACTCCAGACTCCTCATATACAGGCCATTCGATCCATGAGTACGATCACCCGGCTCAGTAGTTGCCTGATCATCAACGCTTGAAACAGCACCGAAGAAGTCTCCGAGGACACTGATATTTGGATTCAGCCCCTGCTGCTGTCGTATACCACTTGTAAACTTTTTGGAAATATCTACTTCGCTCTTTTTTGACCTGTTACTTAACTGATCTGCTTCGTCGAGAAGCTTTTTAAGCTCATCCTCCTTCTGTTGCTTTAATATAACATCCTCTAAAGCGTCAATTCTCTTTAATAATAAATCAATTTTGACGGAATCATTTTTTTGTGGATCCTGACCATTGGCCAATGGAAGGATCAATATCGAAATAATAAAAATTAAATAAAATCTCATTTTAATTTGGTTGGTTTGTATATAACTTCCTTGTCGATTTAAACAGAATCGAGTCCGGAATAAAGAATAAATTGAAAAAAGCTATGCTTTGCTATACAAACCCTGGAGGAGCCCTGGGTGAAAGGTTTAGTAATCCGAAAATTGAACGAAGCCTCTCCTTTACGGGAAGAATTAACATTGCTGGTTGTGAAAACACAACCAGACTTAATATAACAACAGATAATATTATCTCTAAATTGGAAAGCAGATCCAGCAGGACCATTGCAAGCTGTGAATGACTGTGATTTTGGAAAGGTGTGCCGAGTCCGTCATCCTGATAGGGATGTGCATGTGTATAGATATAACCCCTTACAAGGTGCCCGTGCCTGTTAACTGTTGAATTGACAATAAACAGGATTAATACCGGAATAAGGAATAATAAAACTACTTTTCCAACTCTTCTGAATACACTCACAACTATACTGATCTTTTCATGGTAAATATATTAAAAAAGAAACATCCGGGTTTATCCCTTATTAGAATTAAGTATTAAAGTTTGTTAAATAATATTATTTCGTGATAAAGCAATAAGATTATAGTTAATAAGTGTTTTAAAACTTACGCCTGTCAGAAGGCCATATCTCAAAATGCTATTTTGTTTTTTCTTACTTTTGCTTAAGTAAAAAATTAACCAGAAACCTAAAAAACAAATGGTAAAAGACATTAGCAGGATGGCTGCAGATAATATTCGTATTTTATCAATGGCCATGGTAGAAAAAGCAAAATCAGGTCACCCCGGCGGAGCAATGGGTGGAGCTGATTTTGTTCATATCCTATTCTCCGAGTTCTTACGCTTTGATCCGGATAATCCGGAATGGGTTAACAGAGACAGATTCTTCCTTGATCCCGGACATATGTCTCCTATGCTTTACTCCATACTGGCTCTAACGGGCAGATTCACCATAGAAGAACTTAAAGAATTCAGACAATGGGGGTCGCCAACTCCCGGTCATCCTGAAGTTAATTTCAAAAGAGGTATAGAGAATACCTCCGGCCCACTTGGTCAGGGTCATACAATGGCGGTTGGAGCAGCAATTACAGAGAGATTTCTGGCTGACAGGTTTGGAGAATGGATGGCTCATAAAACATATACATTTATCTCTGATGGTGGCATACAGGAAGAAATATCCCAGGGTGCAGGGAGGATTGCAGGTCATCTGGGGCTAAGTAACCTGATTATGTTCTACGATTCCAACGACATACAGTTATCAACCAAAACAAACATTGTAAGCAGCGAAGATACTGCAGTAAAATATTTATCGTGGGGATGGAAGGTAATTAATATAGATGGTAACGATCATAAGCAAATACGTGAAGCACTTAAAGAAGCTAACAAAGAAAAAGATAAACCCACTATTATAATAGGAAAGACCATAATGGGGAAGGGTCTGGTAGATGAAGCAGGCGGAAGCTTTGAAGGAAAAACATCCACACACGGTCAGCCCATAAGCAAGGCAGGAGCCTCGTTTGAGAGATCTGTTAAAAACCTTGGAGGAAGCAGCGATAAGCCTTTTGCAATATTTGACGATGTAAAGGAACTCTATAATAAAGTTCTTAATAAGAGACGTGAAGAGATTAAAGAAATACAGTCAAAGGAAGCAGAATGGAGAAAGGCAAATCCTGATCTAAGCATTAAGTTTGATAAGTTTATGAGCAATAGTATCCCCGATATTGATTTCTCTTCAATCAAACAAACAGAAGGTGCTGCAACCCGATCTGCTTCGGCAACTGTACTATCTCATTTTGCAGAAAAAATAGAAAATATGATTGTCTCGTCTGCCGATCTTGCAAACTCAGACAAGACAGACGGTTTCTTAAAGATGACAAGTGAATTCAGCAGGGGTGACTTCAGCGGACAGTTTCTGCAGGGAGGGGTCTCGGAGTTAACTATAGCTTCGATAATGAATGGGATGGCACTTCATGGTGGTGTTATTCCGGTTTGCGGAACATTCTTTGTATTCTCAGACTATATGAAACCGGCTGTAAGACTTGCCGCTCTTATGGAGCTTCCTGTAAAATATATCTGGAGCCATGATGCTTTCAGAGTCGGAGAGGATGGACCCACTCATCAGCCGGTAGAACAGGAAGCACAGATACGCCTTATGGAACATCTGAAAAATCATAGTGGCAACAACAGTATGCTTGTTCTGAGACCATCTGATGCTACAGAAACCACAGTAGCATGGGAGCTTGCTCTTAATAACACTTCGTCACCAACGGCACTTATTCTCTCACGACAGAATATAGACGATCTGCCCTCATCAGGTTCACGATATAATGATGCCTGTAATAGTAAGATGGGAGCATATATTGTATCTGACTGTGAAGGCAGTCCTGATATTATTTTACTTGCCAGTGGCTCGGAAGTATCAACCCTGACAGGCGGAGCCAGTCTCCTTGAAAAGAGAAATAAGATAAAGGTAAGGGTTGTATCGGTTCCGTCAGAGGGACTGTTCAGAAACCAGAGCGACCAATACAGGGAATCAATTCTTCCGTCCAATGTGAAAAAATTTGGTTTAACAGCAGGATTACCTGTAACTTTACAGGGCCTTGTCGGAGATACTGGAATGGTTATGGGCCTGGATCATTTTGGCTACTCGGCCCCATATAAAGTACTCGATGAGAAATTTGGATTTACTGATGAGAATGTTTATCACCAGGTTTTAGAGTACCTGGGTTTAAATATAAGATAGACATTATGATTATTCGTTTAGTCCCGCTCCGGCGGGACTTTTTACAATTAATATGATATATAGAAAAAAGACCGAAACGAAAGGATTGATTTTTGATCTGGATGGTACACTGGCCGATACGATGCCATTACATTTTAAGGCATGGCAGCTTGCCTGCAGCAAGTATAATATAGATATGACCAGTAGCTATTTAAAAGGCAAAATGGGCCGACCGGCCTGGGAAATAGGAAGGGATATTATACTTGAAAATAAGATGGAAAATATTCTGGATCATGAGACTCTTTTTAAAGAAAAAATTGAACTGTTTAAGTCGCTGAGAAATAAAATTAAACCTATTAAGCCCGTAACAGACATAGCAAAAAAATACCACGGTGTATTACAAATGTGCGTGGGAACGGGATCTATAAAGGAGGCTGCCATCAAAACTCTCGATGATATAGGTATGTCGCGATACTTCGATATTATGATTACAGCAGAAGATGTTTCAAATCATAAGCCCGACCCGGAGACCTTCCTGAAATGTTCCGAGCTAATGGGTATAGATCCCTCAAAGATTGAAGTATTTGAGGATGGCGACCTTGGTCTTGAGGCCGCTAAGAGAGCCGGCATGACACCCATTGATATAAGACCCTGGGTTGAAAGCTGGTAAGGTGAAAAAGGTTACGGATGCGTGGTACGTGGAAAAAAAAGCAGGAGTATACCTCCTGCCCATAATAAATATAGAATAATATTATTTAAACTCCCTCAATATATCAGGACCCTCATTCTTTATCTTTGGATAACGCAGATACATCTCCTTACTGAATGGCTTAAAATCTTTTGAGTCTGCTATAACCCTGTAGTTAAGAGGTTCGCCCTTTGTTTGTACCGAAGACTTTGTAGTTCCCACTATATAATCAATAGTAGCAGCGAGCAGAACCTCATCCGGATTGCCCAATGGCAGGAGCTCTCGGAAATCCTCTTCAATAGCCAGATCTGGATATAGTCCGTCGATAAAATCAGACTCACCTTCAGAATTACTTATCTTTAAGGTAATGGGCTGAATTGCCCACTTATGCTCGGTGCTGATAGAACCATCGCTGGTTGTATACCAGTCCTTTATTGTAAACGAACCAACATACTTGCCCCTTGTGGTATCTCCCACCTGGATTACATTTATATATGGATTAAGTCCATTAATTATCATCTCGCTGGCTGATGCAGTACCGCTCGAAGTTATTATATAAACTTCATCCAATGACAGGTTGTTGATCGGAGGGAGTGAGGCTGAATGATTATACGTTGTAGTATCGAGCAGACTCGTAAAATTATCAATCAGGGCTTCCTCACCGTAATAATCGATATAAGCCTGTTGAAACTTATCATTATAATTACTCTGAGCAAAAACCTTTGTGTCATCAGTCGAATAAATCATACTTGCCAGATGTATGGCCGAACGAATTGATCCTCCTCCATTATATCTGAGATCAAGTATCAGCCTCTCAACACCCTGGCTCTTAAAATCTCCAAAAGTCTCATTAAGAGACATATCAAAATCTGAGGTAAAAGCATTATACATCAGGTAGGCAGTTTTTACTCCATCGCCAATATCTTCGAAAACACGAGCCACCAGTACCGGGTCCTCCTGTATCTCTACAGCGGTCATACTAACAGTTGCACCGGGAATAAGTCCGATGGTAGAAGGGTCGACAAATTCTGCAAGCGACAATTCATAGCTGCCCTGTTCAAAAAGCAGAAATATATAATTACTTATTGTCAGTGGCTCACCATCTACCTCCATAAACAGGTCTCCCCTTTTGAGACCCGCATTATCGGCGGGTGAATTGGGTATTACATATCTTACATAACCGAAAATATTATCCGAGTTTGAAAATTGTACCAGTCGGAAATCGTAACCCATTGATGTTGATATACCCGAAAAGCTTCTCTCCTGCTCTTCCCAGTCCTCTATTATCCACGACCACTTATCCACCACACCCCTCTGGTAAAGAAGGTCTTCAAAAAGAGCAGAATAATTACTGCCAAAACCATTCAGGTAGGAATAGAACATATTGTTATCCTGTAATATATTAGGATTAAGATTATCGACCTGGTCGTACCATAAATAATAATCGAACATGGCAGCCCACACAAAGATGCTTATATCATCAGGCGTAGGCTCTGTAGTAATCTTTGGATCTTCCTTTTTATTACAACTGCTAACCGTAAGTACCAGTGCAGCCATAATAAGTAATAAGAACTTCTTTATCATTTCAGTAATATTTATTCTTTATTAGATTTTTTTAATATATACAACGACACAAAAAACATGCCCTAAAGGAATACAATATTAAGATAAATTAATAAATAATATGAGTGATATTATCTAAAAACAAATTGTGTTAATTGTTATTCCGGCTGTGTCTTTTATATCTATCATTGAGTTAATAAGTTTCAGTTCCTTGTATTTCCTGAGGCTCGCAGGAGTTATCTCAGCTTCAGAAATAATACCCTTATCGAGGAGGTAGGATCTTTTTGTACCTTTTAGAAGATAGCTTGATGGAGTAAACCACCTGCCAGAATCATCTCTTACCACAATATTTGAATATGAAGTATCGGTAATAAATCCATCCTTTATTATAAGAATATCGTCACAGTTACCACGAATTTTCATCAGCTTATCTATACCTCCCCTTTCAATAAATTTATGATCGTATACCAGATCACCCGCTTCAACCA
>CAZWLP010000079.1:0-10332 GCA_964634565.1 uncultured Rikenellaceae bacterium
GTGGATGTTAATACAGCCATGTTAGATTATTTAAGAATCATAAAAACCGAATAAAGTTATGCACACATCGCAGTTTATAAATTTGAGAAAATTGCTAACATGAAAATAGCAAGGAATATTATAAAGAGATGGAGCATCATTTTATTGTTGCTTTCAGTAATTATCGCCCTGGTCTTTTATCCGCTACCGCCTCAGGATCCTATTCAATATTATGAAAGAGAAAGCGGTCAGATAAAAATTGAAAAGGTGGCCGGCGAAAAGTGGTTGATATGGTTGTATTATAATCCAGCAGGAGAAGTAACCCTATGGGCATTGGCGAAAAGAAAGCTGGTTTCATCGATCTATGGGAATATGATGGATCGAAATTCATCAGCAAAAAAGATACGTCCCTTTATTGAAGATTTTGATATTGATATGAGTGTTGCTCAAAAACAGGATTTCAGCAATTTCAACGATTTTTTTATACGAAAACTAAAGAATGATGCAAGACCCATTGATACCTGCTCTAATATTGTTGTTTCACCTGCCGATGGAAAAATTTTGGCATATAGCGATATTAGCAACTCCGATTTTATAATAAAAGGAAAGCGCTTTAATGTATCTTCCTTCCTGGATAATCCTGATCTTGCACAAAGGTACCATGACGGTGCCCTTCTTATTATAAGGCTGGCCCCGGTCGATTACCATCGTTTTCATTTTCCGGTCAGTGGAAATTTATCTTCAAATAAAAAGATTAAGGGTGACTATTATTCAGTAAACCCCTTTGCCTTGCGTAAAAAGGCTGAAATCTTATGTCTGAACAAACGAGAATATACAATTCTTTCAAATCCTTTGTTTGGTGATCTTATTATGGCCGAAGTTGGTGCCACCATGGTAGGGAGCATTAAACAAACTTATAAGTCAGCTTCTGTATATAAAGGCGAAGAGAAAGGCTACTTTAAATTTGGCGGCTCAACGGTAGTGCTGCTATTTGAAAAAAATAAAATCCATATAGATAAGGATTTATTGATTAATACAGCAAAGGGATATGAAACTACTGTTAGAATGGGAGAAAGAATTGCTAAAGAAAAATAATAAATTAGTAAAATGATCGCCAGTATCTACCAGGCGACCTGTAAATAGGCAGCTTAAAGTGCACAATTAAACTTTTGAGTTTAAAGTCTGGTGTTTACTATTTTTTTACTTAAGATTCATATAAATGAATAATGATAAGAAAAATCGAATTACTGGCACCCGGTGGAGATATTGATTCCATAAAAGCTGCAATTCTTGCCGGGGCCGATGCCGTTTACTGTGGCTTGAATAAATTTAATGCAAGAAACCGGGCATCAAACATAAGCTTTGAAGATCTGCAGGGTATCGTAAGATTGGCACATAAAAACAGTTGCGAGGTATTTCTAACCCTTAATATCATTATACCCGATAGTGAAATTCCGGCAATTATAAAGTTACTCAACAGACTGGTTAATGCCCATATCGATGGTGTGATCGTTCAGGATATGGGCATATTCTATCTCTTGGGTAAATATTTTAAAGGCCTGAAAATACATGCATCCACACAGCTAACAAGCCATAACAAAGGTCAGATTGAGTTTTTAAGCAAACTGAATGCTCAACGGGTTAACCTGTCCAGAGAGTTGAATATTAATGAAATAAAAAACCTGAGCACTGTTGCACATAAAAACAGTGTCTTAACAGAAGTATTTGTTCATGGTTCGTATTGCATCTCCTTTTCAGGTATCTGCTATATGAGTTCTGTACATAGAGGCAACTCCGGTAATCGTGGCAGATGCAGTCAGCCATGCAGAGACAAATATATAAGGACCTCTGAGGGGAATGACTACCCTCTTAACCTGAAAGATAATTCGGCATATTTTGATTTAAAGGAACTGTATGATGCCGGGGTCGACTCACTAAAGATAGAAGGAAGAATTAAAGATTATGAATACGTATATACCGTTGTAAATGCATGGAAAAAACAGATTAGCCATTTTAATGATAAAAACAGTCTGATAGACGACAATAGTGATCTTTACAAGGTATTTAACCGAGACTTCTCAAATTCATTCTTAAGGGGAGATATTAATAAGGATATGTTTATTGATAATCCCGGAAATCATTCAATTAAACACCTCTTTGAGATTAATAATTGCTGTTCAAATGAAGAAAGGGAGAAGCACATTACCGAATTTTATAAAGAAAAAGAGAAGCTCAAAACTTACATTAAGAAGAAAACAGAACAATTTAACATTGCTAAAATCCCATTAGTAATAAGTATCTCAGGGACATGTGATATGCCATTAAAGATATCAGTTAAAACTCCGGCAACATCATTTGATATATTCTCCGAGTCAGGGCTGACAGATACTGGATCAGAAGCCTTGAATCACAAGATGATTCTTAAAAGACTGAAGGCAATAAATGACACTGAATATTTTATTAAGGATATGGAACTTAATTTAGACTCAGCACTTTATCTTCCCTTTAAGGAACTCACTTCAATAAAAAAAAGAATATTGTTTATCCTGAATGGATCAAGAGAAATGATTGCCCCTGTTAATGTTCCTATCTTAAAGAGACTGAACTCAATAAAAGACAAGCCTGCTCTTTCAGTAATAATATCATCCTATAAAGATATTGACATATGCAATGATGCCTCTGTAGATTTCTATTTTAAGCTCCCTAATAGTTTCAAAAATGAAGATTCAGTGTTGCCAGATCTTTTTGAAAGAAATAAGAACCTAAAACCCTGGTTTCCATCTATATTAATAGGCGGTGACTATTTGGCTGCAGTGGAATTCCTTGAAGAGCTTCAACCGAAGCGTATTGTAACAGATAATACAGGAATAGCTTTTGAGGCCTATAAAAAAGGAATACCCTGGATAGCAGGCCCCGACCTTAACATTGCTAATTCCTATAGCTTATTATGCTTAAAAGAGAATTTCAACTGCTATGGTTCATTTCTTTCAAATGAAATAAGTAAACGTGAAATTATGTCTGTTAAAAAGCCTGAGGATTTCAAACTATACTGCAGCATCTATCAGCCTATAACACTTATGACAAGCAGGCAATGCTTAACTAATCAGGTAAGCGGATGTGAAAAAGACAAGATGGATAATAATTGTATTCAACAATGTGAGAAGTATTCAACCATTACAAATATGAAGAAAGAGACTTACATTATTGATAAAACAAAGGGAAACTATCATAGATTATATAATGCGTCCAACCTGCTGAATACTGATATAGTTACAGATATACCCGATCTATTTTCCAGCTTCTTTATTGATTTGAGTAATATAAAAACCGAGACTGAAATTGAAACAGACAAAGCAAGTCTGATTAAGGTTTTTAAAAAACATCTAAGTGGAAATTCTAATGCAACGCGACAACTTAAACACATTATTCATCCGTCAATTAATACTCAATATTATGTTGGTATATAATTCTAACAATTAAAAAGAATCGAGGTAAATTATGAAAAAATCAATACTGGCACTTAGTATTCTTATAAGTTTAATTAATAGTATTTACGGACAAGATTCTGATAAGAGCAAAAATACGTATGGCATACTGCTTATGGCAGGTGGAAGGTATGATAATTATCGAATGTGTGTTGCCAGTCCTGCAGGAGTAAAAGGTGGATCGATGGCAGACATTATGTTTATCAGCAAACACAGGCTTAATGATAGTCATTCCTTAACTTTTAATCTTCCGATTATGCGTCCTGTCCTTTTCGGACTGGCATTTAAAATGCTGCAGTTTGAGCCCGAGATTACGCTTGAATACAATAAATTAATAAGTGAAAGAATCGATCTTGTAACAGGTCCTGGAATTGGAATCAGCTTTCACTACGGACCAGACTATAAATCTGATCTCAGTAATCCTGGTGAATCTTTTTTTGCCATGGGTCCCTTACTTAGCTGGCAAGGTGGAATTGAATTTAAAAAGGAATCTTATGTTAAAAGTGTTGCCGGATTAAAAGCATTTTATGTTCCCCTTTTTGCAAAGAACAGATCTGCAGGAACAGTGCTGGGAGGAGCATTACTCTACACTTACTATTTTTAAGAATATACACTATATTAATAAATAATTAATACTGAGTTTTCCAATAGCTAAATGCAAGCACCAAAAGTTGGAATACAAATAAACTGAAATGAACAAAAAAGTATTAAATTGTTTAACAATTAATATATTTAGTGCTAAAGTATAATAATTAAAAAATATAAGATTGGAAGAGCTACTTAATTTTAATCCGATTCTGCTGGCTTTAGGAGCAACGCTTTTTACCTGGTTTGTTACAGCAGCAGGATCTTCAATGGTTTTCTTTTTTAAAAACATCAATCAAAAGGTTCTGAACTCCATGCTTGGCTTTGCAGCGGGAATAATGATAGCAGCAAGTTTTTGGTCCTTGCTCAAACCTGCCATTGAAATGTCTGAAGAGAATGGTTCTATCCCATGGGTACCTGCTGTAGTCGGTTTTCTATCCGGAGGAGCTTTTTTATTTCTGGTAGATAAAATTCTACCCCACCTGCATTTAGGATTATCTACTGAAAAAGCTGAAGGAATAAAAACATCCTGGCAAAGGAGCGTTTTGCTTGTTCTTGCAATAACTTTACATAATATACCTGAGGGATTAGCAGTGGGAGTTGCATTTGGAGCACTGGCAAATAATCCTGATGTCGGTATGCTTTCGGGAGCAATAGCTCTGGCTATTGGTATCGGACTACAAAACTTTCCTGAAGGTGCTGCAGTTTCAATTCCTCTTCGAAGAGAAGGATTTTCCAGATTAAAAGCATTTAATTACGGACAACTTTCAGGTATTGTTGAACCTATTGCCGGTGTGATAGGCGCATATCTGGTATTAACAATAACCCCCTTACTGCCCTATGCTCTTTCCTTTGCAGCCGGAGCAATGATTTTTGTCGTAGTTGAAGAATTAATCCCTGAGTCACAAATGGGAAATGAGACTGACTTATCTACAGTCGGGGCAATGTTTGGTTTTGCTACAATGATGCTTCTGGATGTTGCATTAGGTTAAACCACAGGGCGAGAACTCCTTTTATAAGCCATATAAGGTATGATTTAATTGCCTACCTTTGCATCTTCATAATATAATCCCGCAAAATTTATCTCAATCATTTTATAGGGGGAATAATAAACAGCAAATAATGCAATTTGAAGATCTGAAAATTATTGAGCCTATCATTAAGGCTCTGAAAGAAGAGAAGTATATTGAGCCAACAGCAATTCAGGAAAAAGCGATTCCTCTTATACTAAATAAAAATGACGTTCTTGGCAGCGCACAAACCGGAACAGGTAAAACTGCGGCTTTTGCCATTCCAATCCTGCAGCACCTGTATCTTGAACAAATAAATAAGAAAGGTCCACACGAAATACATGCACTTATCATCACTCCTACTCGTGAACTTGCAATTCAGATATCTGAGAGTTTTACAACTTATGGAAAGTATACAGGAATAAAAAATACTGTTATTTTCGGAGGAGTAACCCAGGGCTCCCAAACTAACGCCCTTCGCAGAGGTGTCGATGTTCTTGTTGCAACACCCGGAAGGCTTCTCGACCTTATAGATCAGGGATTTATTAATTTAAGGTTTATTAAATACTTTGTACTGGACGAAGCAGACCGGATGCTCGATATGGGTTTTATACACGACATTCGAAAGATTATCGCAATATTACCGGTAAAGAGACAATCGTTATTTTTTTCGGCAACAATGCCAAAAAATATTGTAGAACTTTCGAGAAAGATCCTGAGGGATCCTGAGAAAGTAGAGGTAAGTCCGGTATCTTCTACCGCTGAAACTATAAAACAATATCTGTATTATACTAATAAATCAAGTAAGAAAGACTTGCTTTATTATATACTTCAGGATCAAAATATCGAGCAGGCATTGCTATTCTCCAGAACAAAACATGGTGCTGATAAAATAGCACGCAACCTAAAAAAGAAGAAAATTAAAACAGCTTCAATACACGGGGATAAAGCGCAGAATCAAAGACAAAAAGCCCTGAGAGATTTTAAAGATGGTCAGATTAGAATATTGGTAGCAACAGATATTGCTGCAAGAGGTATTGATATTGATAAAATGAAATATGTTATAAATTATGATATACCGAATATTGCAGAAACGTATGTCCATAGAATTGGCCGGTCTGGCAGAGCAGGAGAAGAAGGTACTGCAATATCCATTTGCGAACCTGAAGAGAATGCTTTTATAAAAGATATTGAGAAACTGATAAACCGGAAGATCGAAATAGTTAATGATAATCCCTTTCCACAAACAGAAAACCCAATGACAGAAAAGGAAAAGAAGGAATGGGAAAATGAGAAACAACGGAGAAAACAAGAATTCTTTGCTACAAAGAATAAAAAACAAAACAGAACAGACTCATCAAAATCTTACAGGAAAAACAATAAATAAGCAGCATATCAACTTAGCATGGTTGATAAGCAGTATGAGCTTAATCATCTTTAGAGCGAAAGGAACTCAGCTAACTATTGGGCCCTATGAACCGGACCAACAAGGTTTTCCTGAAAAAGCATTTTTGGAAAGTTTAAAAAAGGCCGGGACAGAATGATAAAAGAGAAATAAAAACTATTTTTGATAACAAATCAATCTAAACAAAGAATAAGATGGCACAACAATATTTAGATCATTCAAAAGCAATCTTAACCTCGAATCGTTCAAATTTTAAAGGAGGAAGTAAGGGGTCCGGAATAATTTCCTTATTCGGGTACCAGAATGAATATGATCTTAGTGAAGGGTATCCCCTGCTTACAACCAAGAAGATGGCTACAAGATCTATGTTTCACGAAACAATATGGTTCCTGAGGGGTGATACAAATATTAAATATCTGGAAGACAATAACTGCCCTATCTGGAGACCTGACGCTTTTCAGGATAATCTTCCAGCAATGCAGAAAGAAGGAATCTTTCCTGAAAGTATTGTAAAATATTCTCCCGATTGGGATAAGGCTATGCAGGAATATGGTCAGAGAATAAAGGAAGATTCTGAGTTTGCAGTAAGGTGGGGAGATGCAGGACCCATTTATGGAAAACAGTGGAGAAGGTGGGAGTATTTTGATCACAACAAAGGGATGTTTATTGAAATAGATCAGGTAGGGAAAATGATAGAGGGTCTAAGAAAGAAGCCTACGGGTAAAAAGCATATTGTTGACTCATGGAATCCAGGAGACACACCAAATATGTCTCTGCCACCATGCCACGTTCTCTACCAGGCAACTGCAAATGAAGAAGGCGAGATGGAATTGCAGCTTTACCAGAGAAGTTGTGATCAGTTTTTAGGTGTTCCTTTCAATATAGCCAGCTATGCTGCTCTTACCCAGGTAATTGCCCAGGAGGCAGGAATGGTTCCTAAAACGTTTATCCACACCTTTGGTGATTCACATTTTTACTCCAGTATTGGAAAGAGAACTCAATGGCACAGAGATAATTTCAGGGAATTGCAGAAAAAAGTAAAAAGTGTTTCTAAAAGAGAAGAATATCTGGATGTAGTTGATTGGATTAATAAGAACGCTCCCTCTGACGGAAATGAAGAAAAATATGATCATGTTACCGCAATTCTTGAGCAAATGTCAAGAGAGCCCAGGGCTCTGCCTCAACTACATATAGCAAAAAAACCTTTTGATCAGCTGACTATCGATGATTTTGTTGTAGAGAACTACGACCCTCATCCTCCGATCAGAAGGAGTATGGCTGTTTAAGCAACAGTCTTTTATTTTTGCCATAATACCAGGATATACAGACTCTTTGCAAAGAATATATTTTGGATGAACTAGTGTTTGCTATACCAACAGCCAGGCTGTGGGATATTATAAGATATAAGGAAAAGGGTTTAATCCCTGGAAACAGTGCTATATTAAACTCTATTGTTCAATATGGCATATTTCGCAGCAGGGATAAACTTGAAAATGACTCATCGTTTAAACAAATAATTCCATATGCTATAATATCTTTCCAGGGATCATACTATCTTTTCAGACGTAGTTCCGGTCAGAGAGAAAAGAGATTACACAATAAATTGTCACTGGGTGTTGGTGGACACATGAATCCTGAAGTTTCAAATGATTATAATGAGCAATATGTAATTAATGAACTTCAGAGAGAAATATTTGAAGAGCTCAGCTTATTAAACAATTGCTTTATCGAAAGCATTGAATTTATTGGTTTTATTAATGATGATACAATACCTGTTGGAACAGCTCATATCGGACTATTATATGATATTAGGGTATCAGACATGAATCTGTCTGTAAAGGAAACAGATAAAATGAGCGCAGAATGGGTTAACAAAGCCGATCTGACTAAATTCTACGAACTGCTGGAAACATGGACAAAAATTACCTTCGACTACTATATAAAAACACAGGCAAGATAAAGAGTGTATTAAATAAATAACAGGCAAAAAAGTGAAATTAGAAGATTTAGGATATAACAATAAGATTGAAGAATCAAGGATTGAGAAAAAGTTAAATATTGATGAAATAGGCAGAGTTATTGCAGAACATAAGGAAAGATATACAGTAAAAACAGCTAAATCTGAATTTGAAGCCGAAATAACCGGAAATATGAGATTCTCGGCTACCAGTCGTGAAGATTTCCCGGCTGTGGGTGATTGGGTTGCGTTAACAAACTATGATTCGGAATTTGCGATAATCTATAAGATTCTGCCCAGGTTCTCAAGCATTAAACGACAGGCTGTCGGAAAAACCGGAGAGGTTCAAGTAATAGCAGCAAATATTGATTATGCATTTTTGGTTCAGTCTGTTGACAGGGATTTTAATATCAACAGACTTGAGAGGTACCTTAGCATCTGCTATTCAGCTAAAATTGAGCCCATAATTGTACTCAGCAAGACTGATCTGGTAGATAAAGAAAGGAGACATACTATTATTGACAGTATTAAACTTCGTGTCAATAATGTACCTGTTATTGCAGTAAGTAATAAAACTGAAAATGGATATAGCGCTATCAGAGAGATTATCAAAGAAGGAAAGACTTACTGCCTGCTCGGTTCTTCAGGCAGCGGAAAATCAACCCTAATAAATAATCTGTCAGGCAAGTATTTGATGAAAACAGGTGAAATCAGCCAGAGCACAAATAAAGGTCGGCATATTACCAGTCACAGGGAATTAACTATTCTTGAGACCGGAGGTATATTAATTGATAATCCGGGGATGAAAGAAGTAGGTATTACCGATTCAACAGGCGGACTGGAAACCACATTCGACATTATTCTCAGATTCTCTGAAAATTGTAAATTCAAAAATTGCACCCACACAAATGAGATAGATTGTTCTGTTATTGAAGCTGTTGAGAATGGAGTAATAGACAAAGCTTCATACAATAATTACCTCAAAATGGAAAAAGAAAAGGCACATTTTGATTCCACAATTGCAGAGAAAAGAAAAAAAGATAAAGAATTAGGAAAAACCATTAAGAATTATAAAAAACATATACACAAAAAAAAGGACTAATCACAATCCTCGTATTAGCCAGTTGCCTTAATTACCTGCCCTGGAAATTACTGATATATCTTTGGATAACAATATCTCACTTTTAATTCTTAAGCATGACTAGAATAATATATGTAAATACCGGGGAAGTAAAAATTGGAGACAAAGAAACAATTCTTAATTCAGGTGCCATTGGATCGTGCCTGGCTGTAACCATGTATAATCCAATAAAAAGAACCGGAGCTATGGCGCATATAATGCTACCAGGGTTTTCCCCCAGCCAAAAAGAAAATTCTAATACAAAATATGCCAGAAATGCAATTAACGAACTATTAAAGCTTATAAGCGATGAGAATAACGATTTAAGCGAATTAGAAACCTGCATTATTGGTGGAGCAAATGTACTAAACAGGCCAAGCGATAAGATAGGTGAGAACAATATTAAGTCTGTCGAAGTACTGCTTAATGAGGTGGGAATAAATATATGTGCAAGGGCAGTAGGTGGTCTCGAAAGGAGGACGGCTATTTTCGATATTAAAAAGGGATGTGTTTTTTTCACGGTAGGCGATTCAAAACAGAAAATTCTCTGGCAAAACGGAAGTCTATAAAATAAATATGTACATTGGTATCCAATTATTTTAAGATAAATTGTCGGAGAATATTAGGACTCTAATAATACCATATTTATGACCGCAAACAATAAAGCTCCCAATGCATCGAAGGATTCTCGCAAAGAAATGCAAGAAAAACTAAAGGAGATCAGTGATCTTATGAAGGAGACGGAAAGGACTGCAAAAATAGGAGGATGGAAGTTCAACCCTCTTACACTT
>CAZWLP010000080.1:0-10186 GCA_964634565.1 uncultured Rikenellaceae bacterium
CTTCTTCTCAATCTTCATATTCCATAGTTATCTTTGTGCCGAATTTTTTATCAGCAAGTTTAAATGCCTCGGTAATTACACTCTTGGATCCTCCATTCTTTATAAAGTTTAGGCAGGCACGTATTTTGGGTTCCATACTACCCTTTGAAAACTGTCCCTCCTCGAGGTACTTAATAGTATCATTATAATCAAGATACTCCTGTATCTTCTGATCGGGCTTTTTATAATTTGTATAAACATAAGGTACATCAGTGAGTATATAAAACTCGTCAGCTTTTATATCAGAAGCCATAAGAGATGAGGCCATATCCTTATCAATAACTGCTTCTGAAGGCCGAATGGAATTTTCTTCATCAATATAAACCGGTACTCCTCCTCCACCTGCTGCAATCACAATATTCCCCTTCCTTGCAAGATCCTCAATTATCTCCACATTCATTATTTTTTCAGGTTTGGGAGACGGGACCACCCGTCTGAAACCACCTTCTGTTTTCACCTCTTCCTTAAACTGCCATCCCTTTGCTTTTCGCAATTCTTCAGCCTGGGTTTTATCATAAATTTTTCCTATCCTCTTCTGAGGATCTGAAAAGGCCGGATCATCCTTATTAACCACTACCTGTGTAACCAGACATACAACATTTCGTTCCAGACCATGCTTTTGAAGTACATTCCTGAACATTCTTTCTATCATATAGCCAATTCCTCCCTGTGTGTCAGCAACACATATATCAACCGGCATCTGAGCTATATTATATAATTGCTCTCCTGCGTCATTACGCATCAGGACATTACCAACCTGCGGACCATTCCCATGGGTTATAACAAGGTCATAACCCTCCTTAATAAGAAAAATCAGATTTTCAAGAGTATCGGTGGTATTCTTCTCCTGTTCTTCTATTGTTCCAATCTGATCACCTCTAAGTAAGGCATTACCTCCTAATGCTACTACTGCTATTTTTTTCATTATTATCCTGCATAAGTAAAAATTAATAATATCAATACAACCTTTTAAGAATTCTTATAGTCAATAACTCAGATATTGTGAATTCTTATCCGGATATAATTAAGAAAACACAAATTTATAATATTAAATATGATTTTCAATTGATAGCTACTTGTTAAAATATTTATTACATTTACAAACAATAGGCGAACAATATAGCGGAACCAGAGTGGAAAGAAACATCATTGTATTTATATCTTTTCTTATCCTGTCAGGTCTAGTCGGGTGTAAGAGATCTTCCCTTGGAAAATTTGATGAAGGAGAAATTCATTACAGGATTATTTATAATAATCCCGGGGGTACTATCCCAATGGATCTGATGCCAAACTCCATGGTAGTAAAGTTCAAAGATGATAAGACAATGATGGAGATAACGGCTCCAATAGGCAATAATGGAATTTATAACTTTATTGACCCCAAAGAGGAAATAATGTCGACCTATGTAAGATTCCTTAATATTAAATACTACTACCAGGGAGAAACAGGTACAAGCCCTCCGGGAATTGATCCTATGGAGGATCTCAGGCTTGAAAAAACAGGAGATATTGAAATCATAAGTGGCCTTAACTGCAAACATGTTCAGGCCAGGTTGCCGGATATAGATAGAATATTTGATGTCTGGTATACCAATGAAATAGATATTGATGATCCAAATAACTCGACTCCATTTAAAGATATTGACGGTGTGCTTTTAAATTTCTTTTATAAAATGGGAGATATGATAGTTGAGTTTGAGGCTACCAATGTTTATGAAAGATCGGTTCCTGATAAAGACTTTCAGCAAACTGATAAATTCCTCCGCATATCCAGAGAAGATATGGACCGCTTCATATCTAAGATGATGGCTCTCTGATAGCTTTACATTTTCACATCCTCTAAAAATTACTACCTTTATATTCTGATGTAAAAGAAGGTTTTTTTTACATTACACCAGTTTACAAATAGTTATAAGCTATCTTAAGCGAACAATGAAAAAGAAGGTTAAAAGGACGGGAGGCAGCAAAGCAAAAACCGGTAAAACTCAAGGGCAGAAGCCATCATATTCAATTTTTAAAGATGAGAGGATAAGATTTATTATTGGTCTTCTTATTACGGGCTTTGCAGTTTATCTCCTGTTTGCATTTATTGCTTACCTCTTCTGGTGGAAAGCAGATCAGAGTCTTGATCCTGCACTGGTAATAAGTAATTCTGATATAGTTGTTAAAAACTGGTCGGGTAAAAGTGGTGCCTGGTTTGCAGATGTATTTATTCGCCAGGGATTTGGACTGGCAGCTTTTTTTATCCCTGTAATATTTTCTGCAATAGGACTGAGGATGCTTAATCTTAAATGGATAAAAGCAGGTGTCATAAGCAGAAATATGGTACTGGGTACTATAGTTAGTTCCATTGCTCTTGCCTACATCTTTGGAAATGCTAAGGGGATACTTGGTTCAGGACCGGGTGGAGCTCACGGGCTGTTTATAAGTAAATGGCTGAATTCTTTTATCGGAGTACTCGGAACAGGAATACTTGTAAGTATTCTCCTTGCTTCCTACCTGATAATGGCTTTTAAGATTAGTCCCGGATCGATAAAGGCATTTATTGGTTTCAGGTATTCCGATACTGACAGTGGCATGGATAAGGAAAAAGAATCAGACACTGACAATAAAGAAGATGGAGCAAACAATATAATTAACAACCCGGACGGCTCTGAAGAAATTGCAGGTAAGGATGATATTGAATTTAATATCATTAATACTGTTGATGATGATGCTTATAACACCGAAGAAGGTAATTCCTCAGTAAGAAGAAATATTATAAAGGACCTGGAAAAAAACGAAGAGTCAGACAATAAAGAAAATGGTGTCTCTATCTCGATTACAAAAGCTGAAGGAGGCGAAGAACTGAGTGAAAAAGAAATGAAGCAACTACAGCAGGATTATGATCCCAAGCTTGACCTTTCAAATTTCCAGATGCCACCTATATCATTACTTGAAGACTACAAATCTGACGGCAAATTTGACGATAGCGAAATACTCGAAAAAAAGGAGACCATTGTAAAAACCCTTTCCGATTATAATATCAGCATAAAACATATTTCAGCCACCGTTGGTCCCACTGTTACCCTGTATGAGGTAGTACCGGAAAGAGGCGTCAGACTGGCTAAAATAAAATCTCTGGAAAACGATATTGCTCTTAGCCTGTCAGCATTTGGCATCCGCATTATTGCACCTATACCCGGTCGGGGTACTGTCGGAATAGAGGTTCCCAATAAAAGTCCCGAAACTGTTTCAATGAGATCACTTATTGCTTCAAAAGCATTCCAGGAAAGCAAGTTTGATCTTGCAATTGCCATGGGTCGCACAATTACAAATGAACCTCTTATTATGGATCTGAGCAAGATGCCTCACCTGCTTGTTGCCGGAGCTACCGGACAGGGTAAATCTGTCGGACTGAATGTAATAATTACATCCCTTCTGTACAGAAGACATCCGGCAGAATTGAAATTTGTTCTGGTCGACCCCAAAATGGTAGAGTTAACTATGTATTCAAGGATAGAAAGACATTATCTTGCTAAGCTTCCCGACTCCGAAGACCCTATCATAACTGATACTCAAAAAGTTATATATACCCTTAACTCCCTGTGCATAGAGATGGAGAGCAGGTATGAACTACTACGAAAAGCAGAAGTCAGGCTGATTAAGGAATATAATGAGAAATTTAAGGCAAGAAAGCTGAATCCTGAAAAAGGGCATCGCTTCCTGCCTTATATTGTACTTATTATTGATGAGTTTGCTGATCTTATTATGACTGCAGGCAAAGAAATAGAAGGCCCTATACAAAGACTGGCACAACTGGCGAGGGCCATCGGGATACACCTTATTATAGCAACACAGAGGCCTTCAGCAAATATTATTACCGGAGTGATTAAGACTAACTTCCCTGCAAGGCTGGCATTCAGGGTATCCTCCTCAATCGATTCAAGAACAATACTTGACTCAACAGGAGCCGACAAACTTGTTGGTCGTGGCGATATGATGTATTATAACGGGAATAACCTTATAAGAGCCCAATGTGCTTTTATAGACACACCCGAAATCAACAGGATAACTGATTTTATCGGATCTCAGCAGGGCTATACCGATGCCTTTTTGCTACCTGAATATGAGGGTGAGACTGACACAGGTATACAGGATATTGATCTGAAAAAACGAGACAGTAAATTTGAAGAAGCTGCGCGTCTGGTTGTTCAGCACCAGCAGGGATCTACTTCACTGATCCAAAGAAAGCTTGCACTTGGATATAACAGGGCAGGCAGGATTGTTGATCAGCTGGAGTTTGCCGGAATACTTGGTCAGTTCGAAGGAAGTAAGGCACGTGAAGTTTTAATAAGCGATATGAATCATTTGGAACAAATTTTGCGTGCGTTAGAATAAAGAGCATTTATGAATAAGAAACTTATTATATTTTTAATAGCATTTTTATATACTTCGATAGCATCGGCTCAAAAAGATCCCGCAGCACTATCTATACTGGAAAAATTTAGTAAAAAGGCCTTAAGTGCTCCATCGGTAAGTATTAAGTTTTTATTAATTGTTGACGATGCCCTTGAAGATAACCACATTGAGTCTGAAGGTGAAATAGTTATAAAAGAAAATCAATATAAGCTTACTATACCGGAAAACATTGTCTGGTTCGATGGAGAAGCTATTTATACTCTTGTGCCTGACGTTGATGAAGTAACTATTACTGAACCAGATCCTGATGATGAAACCTTCTTCAGTGCTCCGTCGTTATTGTTTACTATGTACAGGGAAGGATATAAGGTGAGATTAATAAGCGAATCTGAAAAAGGCTCAGTTATTGACCTGTATCCGGAAGAACTAAATGCCGATTTTAACAGGATAAGATTAAATATCGATAAATTATATAACCTTATATCGGCTGAATATAAACGTAAAGATGGCATTACCATGATACTTAATGCTACAGACTATAATCTGAAAAAGAGCTACAAGGATAATTTCTTTAGCTTCGATAGTAAGAAATACAGTAATATCGATATAATAGATATGCGTTTCTGATCTATTCTTTATTATTTCCTACCAGGGGTTCGTTTTCCTTATCAGTTCTTTTAGGATACTTTATTCTGGCGTGGTAAATTGTAAGTAACCTTTTTACAAAAGCATCTTTAGCCACAGAAATATCTTTAAAGGAAATTGGTGCATCTGTAAACTGATCTTCCTGCATCTGGTGATCAATTATCCCCTCAACAAGGTTCCTTATAGACTCTTCACTATACTCTTGCAGCGATCTTGATGATGCCTCAACAGCATCAGCCATCATCATCAGTGCAGTCTCCTTTGTAAATGGTTTGGGACCAGGATAAGTAAATGTAGCAGGATCAATATCCTTCTTCGGGAACTTATCCCTGTAATCACGGAAAAAGTAATAGGTTTTGGTAGTTCCCTGGTGAGTCCTTATAAAATCTATTATCTGCTCCGGGAGCTTAGACTTTCTGGCAAGCTCAAGCCCCCTGGTAATATGATTTATAATAATTTTAGCACTTTCATCGGGAGCAATATTATCGTGAGGATTAAATCCATCAGCCTGATTCTCTGTAAAATATTCTGAATCATTTACTTTTCCGATATCATGATATAGGGCTCCCGCCCTGACTAATAAGGGGTTAGCCCCTATTGCACGGGCCGCATCCTCTACCAGGTTTGCAACCTGCATTGAATGCTGGAAAGACCCAGGCGCTTCCTCTGCAAGTCTTCTAAGCAAAGGCTGATTAGTATCAGAAAGTTCGAAAAGTGTAGCATCAGACAGGAAGCCAAAGGTTTTTTCGAAAATAAAAATAAGAGGATAACTTAACAGGATTAAAACTGAGTTGCCGGCAAACCATGCATAGGTAATCCAGTTTATATCACTTATATTCCTCTCCTGAATAATATCTATTCCAAAATAAACAAGCGAGTAAGTTAAAAAGACCATTGAGGCAGAGAAGAATAGCTTTCCTCTTCTGTAGGTATTTGTAAGAGTAAAGATTACGACCACCCCGGCAATAAGATTAATAAATACAAATTCAAAAGAATTTGGCACAATAAAACCAACCATCATCAGGGTAACAAGCAAAATAAAAAGTGCAAGCCTGGGATCGTAAAATGTTCTGATAACAACCGGTATAATGGCCATAGGAATCAGGTAAACACTTATATCCGGTAACAGAAGCACCACCCAGGTAAGTACGGTAAACGAAAGTATCAACAAAATAATAAAAAGAGTCTTGGTAAATGAATCAAGCACTTCAACCCTGAAATTGAGGAGGAAAAGAAAAAGTATAAGAAAACAGGATGTAACAAGAATTATCTGCCCCAGTATTAGTAACCAGGAACTGTATGATCCTACCCTGGCCCCAAATTCAACCCTTAGTGATTCGAGTACCCGGAACCTGAAATCATTTACCAGTTCACCTCTGGAGATAATCAGTTCTCCTTTCTGAATAAGTCCCCTTGTGAGACTAACATTGTTTAGCAATTTATCTCTTTCCGAAGAAGTTAATTCCTGGTTATAGGAAACATTCGGTTTAACAAAATCGTAAAGACTGATGGTACTTATAAACTCAAATAACTTAAGATTAATCGATTCATCAATAGACAGAAGCAGATTATCCTTTTCTGACTTAACATTCTCATAAGCACTTTTATGAGTAAATAATTCCGAAAACTTGACCTCCTGAACAATATTACCCTTGATTATTATAACATTTTTTTCCTCCTGCCGAAGTCGTTCGGCAAGCTCATCCACTTCATAAATACCGATGGTATAAACATCTTTTAGTATATCAGTGATATAAGAACGTATCCTCTCGTAATCAGACGCACTGAGGTCATAAGCCGTACCAAGCCTGTTAACCTTAAGCTCATTGTAATAACTCAGGAATGATGCTAACTCCTGTTTATATATTGTAGTATCATGGTTAAAATATGGCATAAATGTCTGCAGGAGGCTATCTCGTCCCCGATTCAATTCAGTTTCACTCTTATAAATTGGGAAATCCCATGGTGCAATCAGCACTTCGTGCATCCATGGCTTACCTTTCTGATACTCATATTTGAATTTACCCTCTCTGGGATACAAGCTAACCACTATAGCTATACTGGCGACAAAAAGAAAGCCTATAAAAATGTACCTGTGTATTGATTTCCACCATCTGGTCTCTGACATATCCGATCTGAATTAAACAGTATAAAAAACTGTGTTTAAATAAACCCTGACAACAATGCAGGAGGTAAAGGTATAAAAATATGAATAACAGAAAACAGATTAAATAGTCTCTTTATCGAAGGGTATAAACTAAATAAGTATCTTTAGTCTTATAATAATCTGAAAAAAAATACCTGAATATGGCGGAATATGTTTGTATTGATACTGTTGTACCACTAAGATCAGGACCTTCTCATAAATCAGAGATGCTGAGCCAGATTTTATTGGGAGAAAGATATAACATAGTTGACAAGGCCGGGGTCTGGACCAAAATAAAAATGTTATTTGATAATTCTGCCGGCTGGGTAGATAACGATCATTTTGTCTTTGTAGAGAACTCTTCCAAAGATAGATCAACGATTTTAACAAGAGGTATATGGGCTTACAGGGAGGACGGATCAAAGGTGTTTATTTACTGTGGATCAGAGATTTACGAATTAAGCGTCGATAACAGGAACTTCAGGGTAGGCAACGATCTGTTCAGGGTCGACAAGGCAGTACCCATTATCCCTCCGGAGAATAATATGGCCATGACAGCCTCACTATATATCAACGCACCCTATCTGTGGGGCGGAAGAACCGGGCATGGAATTGATTGCTCCGGGCTAACACAGCTTGTTTACAAGATGCATGGGATAAGTATACCAAGAAACAGTTATGAGCAGGTTAATATTGGAAAAACTATTAATCTTTTTTCGGATGCTATTTCAGGAGACCTGTTGTTTTTTGATAATTACAGGGGTGATATCACACATGTGGGTATTATGTATGACCCTGAAAATATTATTCACGCATCAGGCAAAGTCAGGATTGACCATATAGATCACCAGGGGATCTATAAAAATGAGATAAAAGGATACAGTCATAAGCTACGCCTGATAAAACGTTTGTAAATTAAATAACTTATGAAGCAAGACTTATTACCCATAATTATCGCCATTGCTGTTCTGGGTTTAATATACCTGGCATTGAAAACGATAAACCAGAAAAGAAAAAACCGCTTAAAGAATAAGCGGTTTCACAGAAATATAAAATAATGGTCTTACATCCTGTCTTCTGCCAGTTTAAGGATCATTGATTCTTCTTTCTCTGCATTAAGCTCTAATTCAGCTCCCTTTTTTAATATAGGATCAACAAAATCTTTATCGTCGAGACCTGTGGCATTAATCCTGACATTCAGAAATGCCCCTTTTATACACGATCGTATAGCAAGTGCTCCGACAGCCCCGTCAGTAACAGAGTTAGGATTTCCTTCAGACACCATATACCTTATTAAACCAAAACCTTCGTAGGCTGTCTCCATCACTTTTAAGGGTACGTTTATAGCATTCTTTGTAGCCTCAGCAATCTTTTCCTTCCTGTATTTAATCTCAATATCTGTAGACTTTGGCAGGGCAAAGGCCTCCATTATCATATTAAATGCAGTGGTATCCTCATCAACAAGCTGTAATAGCCTGTTCTGAATATCCTTGCCCTTCTCCGCCCAGATGGAAAACTCTTCCCATCTGTCATCCCATCCCCTCTTGTGGGAAGAAAGATTTGCAACCATCGACCCGAGAGCAACACCCAGAGAACCCATATATGCTGAGATCGACCCGCCCCCCGGAGCAACAGACTCTGATGCTGTTAGTTCCATAAAATCCTTAAGCGACAGATCTATCAGTCTCTTACCCTTATTTTCTTCAATTACATATTCTATAATCTTTTCAGCTGGTTTAAACGGAGTAAGCTCATCCAGACCCATAGACTTAACAGCAATATTTATCAATTCACTATCAGATACCCCAAGAGATCTTTTTTGTTTCTTAAGGAAATACCTGCCTGCATCAAGTATTGCCTTTAATGGTATTAAGCCTACCAGTTCTGATCCCGTAACCCTGAGACCCCTTGCTTCAGCCTTACTACATACTTCATCAAAGGCAATATGAACCGGAGTAACAGATATATTTGTCAGGTTCATGGATATCTGAGCCACACCATATTCTTCAATATACCATCCAATAGCCTTCACTTCCTTTAAGGAGCCTGGTATCATTATCGCTTCGCCCTTATCATCCTTAATAATTTTACCTGTCAGTGAATCTCCTTCTCTCTTTACTCTTCCACGTTCACGAACATCGAAGGCTACGGCATTGGCTCTTCTTGTGGAAGTAGTATTAAGATTAATATTGTATGCTACAAGGAAGTCACGGGCACCAACGGCTGTTGCTCCGGATCTTGAATTAAATTCGGCCGGACCAAAATCAGGTTGCCAGTTCTTGTCCTTTAACTTTTTTTTCAGCCCTTCATATTCGCCCGATCTGCAATTTGCGAGGTTGCGCCTCTTTTCTTCAAAAGCAGCATTCTCATAGCAATATACCGGGATAGAAAGTTCGTCTCCTATCCTTTTAGCAAGCTTCCTGGCATATACGACAGTTTCCTCCATGCTTATGCCAGTTACAGGTACAAGAGGGCAAACATCTGTAGCTCCCATCCTTGGGTGTTCACCTGTGTGTGCTGACATATTAATTAATTCCGAGGCCTTCTTAATACCCCTGTAGGCAGCCTCTATAACGACATCAGGCTCGCCAACAAAAGTTACAACAGTCCTGTTCGTGGCCTTACCAGGATCAACATCCAGCAGCTTTATACCTTCAACAGATTCAATACTATCTGTTATCTGCTTAATTATTCCCATATCCCTGCCCTCGCTGAAATTGGGCACACATTCAATTAATTTTGACATTCTAAAGCAATTTTTTTGATCAGGATACATACAATATATCCCTAAATTTGTGTATCAAATATATTTCCTTTTAAGATTATTGTATCTATCAGATCGCTGCCGTAAGCGTAGGAAAGAAATTCATACGACGGAATTTCCTTTGTTATATACATATTAGCCACCTTACCCCTGGCTATTGATCCGTGAGTATCTGATATTCCCATTGCATA
>CAZWLP010000081.1:0-10181 GCA_964634565.1 uncultured Rikenellaceae bacterium
TACTGGGTCTTTCGGCAAGGGCTTACGACAGGATTTTAAAGGTATCGCGCACAATATCAGATATGGAGGGAGAAGATTCCATCCTCCCGGCCCATATCTCAGAAGCCATTGGCTACCGTAATCTTGACCGGGAAGGCTGGGCAGGTTAGAGGTATTTATATCTTATTATATTAATAAGCATCATTCATGTTTTCATTAAGTCTTTATTTAGATAAAGTCAACCAAATAAACTCACCAGAATGTTTAAAAACTTTTTAATTAATGCATTACGCAATATCAGTAAGCAAAGCGGATATATTCTGATAAATATTGGGGGTCTTGCAATTGGAATAACCAGTTTTATGTTTATAACCCTTTATGTTAAACAAGAACTCAGTTATGACCGCTTCCATGATAATTATGAAAATATATACAGGCTGAAAGTTGTTGGCCGGATGGCTGGTGGAGAACTAGACCAGGCAATTACTGCAGCTCCTATGGCACAGGCCATGATTAATGATTATCCTGAAGTTTTGGAGGCTGCAAGATTAACAGAAATGGGAGCATGGCTGGTACGTTACGGAGAGAACAGGTTTAATGAAGATGGAGTTCTTTTTGCTGATTCAACATTCTTTGATGTATTTGATTTTAAATTATTAAGTGGAAATCCAAAAACGGCCTTAGTGAAGCCCAGATCTATTGTTCTGACTGAAGAATACTCAAAAAAATACTTTGGAGATCAGGATCCCATTGGGAAGATGATGAGCGTTGAAGCCGATACAATTCTATATACTGTAACAGGTATTATTCAGAATGTTCCGGATAATTCTCATATTAAATTTGATATACTGGCTTCATTAAGCACCTATCCTAATCAGGCAAACAGTCAAAATTGGGTAAGTCATAACTTCTTTACCTATATTCTTGTGCAGGATGGAACAGATCCGGCAGTTCTTCAGGAGAAATTCCAGGATATGGTAATCAAGTATGTTGGGCCACAGTTACAGGAAATACTGGGCATGTCTATCGATGATTTCAGGAATGCAGGGAATGATTTTTCATATGTTCTTGAGCCAATAAAGGATTTACATCTAAAGGGTGCAACTCAGTTTAATCCTGAACCATTGGGGTCTTTATCAACAGTTTATATATTTGGAATTATTGCAATCTTAATACTGCTTATTGCCGTTATAAATTATATTAATCTTGCGACAGCTAAATCTGCTGGCAGGGCAAAGGAAGTTGGCGTCAGAAAGGTTGCAGGTGCTAACAAATCAGGCCTTGTTTACCAGTTCCTGGGAGAGTCTCTCTTAATCGTAACATTCGCCACAATACTTGCACTAATATTTGTTATTGCGCTTACACCGGCATTTAATCAGCTTATAGGAAAGGATCTTTCATCAGGCATACTGTATAGATTTTCCGGGTTTCTTTTTTTGATTTCGCTGATACTTATTGTTGGAATATCTGCCGGGTTTTATCCGGCCTTTGTGCTTGCATCATTTAATCCAATTGAGGTTTTAAAGGGTACTATGAGTCCTGGTTCAATGTCAAAAAGATTAAGAGGATTACTGGTTGTGTTCCAGTTTACAGTTTCAATAGTGATAATTATTGGTTCAATAATTGTTTATAGCCAGCTGAATTATATGACTAAGAAAGATTTGGGTTTTGATAAGGAGAATCTTATAGTAATCCGCAGACCGGATGCATTCTTCAGGCAGATTGAATCATTCAAAGACCAGGTATTAAAACTTCCGGGTGTCGAAAAGATTGGTATTTCAAGGTCAGTTCCTGGCATTAATAATTTTGGTAATAATGGTTTTTTTAAAGATAATGATCCTGAAAAGAACACATATCTTATAAATCAGACAGGCGTAAGCTTGGACTTCCCGGAGGCACTGGGAGTTCAGCTTATTGAGGGTCGATTCTTCTCACAGGAGCATGGTACTGACTCTACAGCAATACTTATTAATGAAGCAACAGTTAAGTCTTTGGGATTGACAGATCCGATAGGGCAATATATCCTTCAGCCCAATGGGTCACAATCATTCGATAGGTTAAAGATTATCGGAGTTATGAAGGACTTTAATATTGAATCGATGCATAAACCTGTCACACCTGTATGTTTCATGGTTATGGGATTCGGGGGAGGAGACCAGTATGCTACAGTCAGGTTGACAGGTAATGATATTCCCGGGACTATAAATGAAATAGAAGAAATATGGTATACATATACTTCTGCACAACCCTTTCAATATGATTTTTTCTCCGACACATGGGATACTCTCTATACCTCAGAAATGAAAACAGGTAAGATATTTATTATTTTCTCTCTCCTTGCTATTATTCTTGCCTGTCTTGGACTGCTTGGGCTTGTAACATTTATTACTTATAAGAGAACTAAAGAGATTGGTATCAGAAAAACATACGGTGCCTCTATAAAGGTAGTGCTGCGCCTTTTATCAAAGGAAGTTGTATATCTTATACTTATTTCTTCAGCAATAGCATATCCCATAGCATATTTTGGTTCAAGATACTGGCTTGAGGGCTTTGCAGGCAAGGTGAATGTAAGTCCGTTTATTTATATTCTTGCAACCCTGATTACTGTAATTATAGGATGGTTGTCAATAAGCTATCGAACGATTAAGGCAGCTAATTACAATCCTTCAGATGCTCTTAGAATTGAATAAATCTTAAATCTAAAAATCGTTCTTACTTATTTTGTAATATTCTTTACAAATGACTAGCGAGTGAAATACTTAGGAGCTGAATCTTGCATGGCTCCCTGTTTTGGTTGATATTATGCTTTTTTATTTTGTTGATTCCCCTCAGAAGTAATTAATTATCGTAACATGGACAGAGAAAGGTGGGCAGGATAAAGTGTGGGAAGAAGATGGAGGAGAGCAGGGGGCTTCAGTTTAAAAAGCTCACAGGATCTTGTCATTTGATTTTTGAGAATATTTTATTATATTCGAATGTCTGTGATACTTTTATAAAAAAACCAACCGAAAACCATTATAACCTGGGAGTAAAAGCCCCAAAAAAAGTTAAGCCATGTATTATTCTACCTTTCGCAATTGCATTGCAATTTTACTAATGTTTATGTCTAGTTGCCTGATAATTAAAGGTCAGGAGTTTAAAATGAAATATGGAAAAATAGATCCTCGAAATCTTGAAATGCGATCATATGATAAAGACACCTCCGTTTCGGCCATTGTTATTGGTGATTTTGGCAGTGTAAGATTTAATTATTATAATGACAAGGGGTTTAATATAGAATTCAACAGGCATACCAGAATTAAAATCTTTAAGAAGGAAGGTTATAGTTTTGCTGACCAGATGATTGAACTCTATTCGCACAATGGGATAAAGGAAGAAGTAGGGATACTTAAGGCAGCAACATATAATCTTGAAGGCAAGAAGGTAGTGAGCAGTAAGATGAGTAAAAGATCTTCTGTTTTCAAGGATGAAATTAACGAATATTGGAATTCCGTAAAATTTACATTGCCAGATGTAAAGGAAGGTTCAATAATTGAGTTTGAATACACAATTAGATCCAATAGAATTTCCAGATTGCCGACATGGTATTTCCAGGAAACCGTCCCTGTACTATGGAGCGAATTTAATGTTGAAGCGCCGGAGTATTTTGTGTATAAACAAATTGGTTTCGGATATGAACCGCTCCAGATATCCTCACAAACATCGGGTACCGGAGCAATAACTATTACTTATGGCGGAGAACTTTTAAGAGATAGTGGGGGGGCGTATAAAACTTCAAAGCATGTTGAAACACAAAAGTACAAGACAAATAGATACAGGATGGTTGCTATTGATGTTCCACCATTTATTGTAGAACCGATGTTAACAACCAAAGAAAATTATATTTCCAAAGTTAAGTTTGAACTCTCAAGAACCGAATTTCCAGGTCAGCCACTTAAACTTTATACCGAAACATGGGAATCGATTAATTTAAGACTTTTAGAACATGGCCGTTTTGGCAACCAGCTTGATGGTGGCTTATTTCTGAATAAGCCCCTTGAAAGTATAAACTCAACATTCGATGATCCTGTTGAGAAAATGGTCGCAATACACAAATACATTCAGGATAACATGAAGTGGGACGGCTTCTATTCTATGTATTCAGGCAGTTTAAGGTCAGCATTTAATGATAAATCCGGAACCATAGGCGATATAAACCTGATGCTAATTGTAATGCTGAAAAAGGCGGGTTTTGATACATACCCTGTTGTATTAAGTACACGTAGTAATGGCTTTATTAATAAGCTCTTCCCATCCCTGTCGTCTGTTAACTACGTTATTGCCATGGTAAAGCATGAGGGTTCTACCTATCTTCTGGATGCTTCAGATCCTTATTGTACTGTAAATATGTTACCAACAAGATGCCTGAATGGTGAGGGATTGATAGTTGAAAAGGATAAATCTGACTGGGTGGATTTAAATCCTTCGAAGAGCATGGATTCGGAAACAGTTATAAGTCTTGAAACGGACCAGGAGGGAGATTTTATGGGGACTATTGTCATAACAGATAAAGACTATTCTGCTGCGAATAAGAGAAAAGAGATTGAGGATGAAAAAAGCGAAGATGATTATATAGAATCATTCGAGAATAATAATGAAGGACTGGAGGTTCTGGATTACAGGTTTGATAACCTAAAGGACTTGTATAAACCTTTCAGTGCGAGTTATGAAGTTAAAATATCAGGTATTAGTGACAGGGCAGGGGGTCTTATTTATATCAACCCGATGTTTTTTGATAGGATGAAGAGTAATATTTTCAGGATTGAAGAAAGAAAATACCCGATTGATTTTGGCTCTCCCGTACACGAAGTATTTAAACTTAACCTGAAGGTTCCTGAGGGATTCTATGTTGATGAATTGCCTGAGAATACTGAGTTTGATTTTGGAAATAAAAGACTTGTATTTTCTTATAGGATGGAAGAAAATGAAGGAGTGATAAGCCTGGTAAACGAGATTCATATAAATGATATATTATTTCTCTATGATGACTATAAGGGCTTAAAGGAGTTCTTTAACAAAATAGTAGAGAAACATTCAGAGATGCTGGTACTAAGGAAGACGGATAAAGAAGGGGAATGATGAAGAAAATAATAATTTTAATAATATTTTTTGTATCTGGATTAATGTCTTCGGGGATTCCCGGAAAGAGGATGTACCCGGCGAACGAAATTCCTGAAGAGTTGCTTGATAATGCTGAGGCCGTAGTACGCGATTACGAGGAGATTTTTGAAATTGAATCTGTAAGTAAAGCGAGCAGGACAGTCAGATATGTTGTAACCATCCTTGATGAGAATGCAGATGAATATGCTGAATTTAATGAATGGTATGACAAATTCAGGTCCCTGACAGATATAAAAATCCTTATTTACGATAAGAACGGAGAGGTAATAAAGAAGGTTAAGGCTAACGAAATTGATGATTACTGTTCATTTTCGAGTTTTTCAATTTATGAGCAAAACAGGCAAAAACTTTTCCGCCCGAAAATAAACTCATATCCCTATACTATCTCTATTGAATACAAACAAGCTTATAAAGGATTGTTTGTATATCCTCTCTGGCAAATTCTCCCCGGCTATGATATATCAGTTGAAAGATCTTCATTCAGGATTATTGTACCGGAAGATCATAAGTTCAGATATAAAGCCTCTAACTTAGATATTGAACCGCAGGTATACCAGCTATCCGGTAAGCAGGATTATTACTGGGAGATAAAAGGAGTTAATGCTGTTGAAAGGGAAGACTACAGTCCTTACCTCCATGAAAGTACAGGTATCTTATATACGGCACCTTCTGATTTTTCTATTGATGGATATAGTGGTAATATGGATACATGGGATGGCCTGGGTATGTGGGCATATAGTCTTATTGAGGGAAGGGATGAGATAACGGAAGCTACTAAGGCGGATATCAGGGAGCTTGTTGCAGAGAGCAGCGATAAGCGAGATATTATCAGAAAAATATATAAATATATGCAATCCAAAACCAGGTATGTAAGTATCCAGGAAGGTATCGGAGGATGGCAGCCCTTTCCTGCCATACAGGTCGATGAAGATGGTTATGGTGATTGTAAGGCTCTTTCGAATTATACTATGGCCTTGTTGAAGGAAGCAGGCATTGAATCATTTTATACCAAGGTAAGGGCAGGTAGCAACGCCCCGGAAGTCCTTAACGATTTTGTCAGTAATCAGTCAAATCATATAATTCTTTGTGTTCCTATGGAAACAGATACAATATGGCTTGAATGTACTTCGCAGATTTCTCCATTTGGCTATATAGGTAATTTTACTGACGACAGGCATGTACTGCTTGTAACCCCGGAGGGAGGAAGACTGGTAAAAACGAGAACTTACACGAAGGAGGAGAATACTAAAGTACACAGAGCGGAAGTAAGTTTTAAGGATGAAGAGACTTCTACAATTAAAGTAGAAAGTACTTACAGGGGATTAAGATATGATATTGTGTCAGCTCTCTTACGAAAATCTGCAGCAGAAAGGGAAAAGTGGGTGTATAATAACACTGCTATTGAGAAAGCAAAGATAGTTGACTTTACACTGGAGAAGGATCCTGATTCAGATGTTGTACCTGAGATAAATTCGAGCTTGCATCTGGATGTCAGGAACTATGGTTCAACAACCGGCAACAGGTGGTTTATACCCTTAAACCTGCTAACAAGGGTTGGGTCAGGATCTATCCCTGAAAGAAACAGGAACAGGAGAACGGATATTGTCTATAGAAGCTCATTTACAGATATCGATTCTATTAGTTATGAACTTCCCGAAGGATATGTTATTGAGTCGGCTCCTGCCGTGAAAGAAATAGAGAATATATTCGGAAGTTATTCGGTATCAATTGATATTGACAAGGATAAGATTTTATATATCAGAAAACGGACAATGAATAAGGGCAGATATCCATCATCCATGTATGATGAATTCAGGCAATTCTATATTGAGATTCAGAAGATGGATAATTGCAAGCTTGTTTTATTAAAGGCAGAAAGTTAATTATTGATACCTCAGTGAATCAGCAGGATTGGCTTTTGCCGCATTTAGTGTCCTGAGACTAATAGTTGCAAGAGCAATAATCAGGGCAACAAGAAATCCCAATACAAATTCAGCGATACCAGGAGTAATCCTGAAATAGTAGCCTTCCAGCCATCTTAGGGAGAGAAGGTAAGTGACGGGGGCTCCGATTAAAGCAGAAATAGCTATCAGGATTAATATTTCTTTTGTTATCAGATTAAATATTGAATTTACCGATGCTCCCATTGCTTTTCTTATTCCGATCTCTTTTGTTCTCTGCTGAAGCATAAATGATGTAAGACCGAAAAGCCCCATGGATGCAACAAACAATGCGAAAACTGCAAATATTATTGTTAGTGTGGCACTTTGCTTTTCCTCTCTGTAGATCCTGTCAAAGTCATCCTCCATAAAAAAATGTGGCATTGAATCCATCCCGGTAAATTCTTTCCAGACCTCACTGATCTGTGAAACGACTTCCTGGTTAAAGTCTTTTGCAAGCCTGACAGTAAGATATCCAAATTGGAAATCATCAGTCCTGTACATCATAATATAGGGTTGAATTTTCCTTTGTAGTGATTCGTGGTTAAAGTTTTTCACAACTCCTATAACCGGAATATACTGGAAACTACCATCTTCAGATGGGCGTGCAATCCTGGCTGAGAGAGGATCACTTATATTATATTCTTTTATTGCTGCCTCATTCAGAATGCAAGCTTCCACATCGCCAGGGTAATCACGACTAAAGAAGCGTCCTGTGATTATTTCCATCTGGTAAGTATCAATATGATCATAGTCGACCCATGCTGATGACATAAGGAGGGATTCATCAAGGCTACCTTCCAGCCTGTACCCGTTATTGTTATTGTTCCTGTTGGGAACGGCTGTAGCCGCTGCGATATTAACAACTCCCGGGATTTCCTTAACACTGTTCTTAAATGCATCAACCCTTGAATCGAGTGTTCCTGCACTGCTTATTACCAGGAGGTTTTCCTTGTTGTACCCGAGGTCTTTATTAAGCATAAATGTGATCTGGCGATACATTATAGAAGTGCCTGTAATAAGAATTATTGAAGCTGCAAACTGGAAAACAACCAGTATACTTCTAAGCTTACCATTGGCCGATCTGCCCGTTCCGCTTCCTTTAAAGATGGCGTTCGGACTTATTGAAGATAAATAAAATGCAGGATAACTGCCGGCTATCAGTCCAACTAATAAAGCAGCAAGAATAAGCAGGAGTATAGTATACCAGTTAGCAAAAAGGCTAAATTGAAAACTTGAATTCAGAAGATTATTGAAAAGAGGAAGGCTGAGTTTAACTATTACAACAGCAATTATTAATGCTATCATGGATAATAGAACTGATTCGGAAAGGAATTGTGTAAGCAGTGGTCCTTTTTGGGATCCTGAAACCTTCTTCATCCCTACTTCCTTCGTTCTCTTAGATGCCTGAGCTGTTGAAAGGTTAGTGAAATTTATTGAAGCAATAAGAATTATAAGAATAGCTACACAAGCGAATATTATCAGGTATTTTGGGTCTGTTGCCGGCTTCATAGGTTGATCAATTGTGGGATCAAGATGGATCTTCAGCAAGGGCTGTAAAAAGTAATTGTATTTATTTCCCGCACTGAGAAATTCTTCAACAGTAACTCCCATAAACTGTTTTAGTTCGCGGCCTACGTTATCGCTTATAAGTTGCGGAAATTTCTCTTCAAGCTTAACAGGATCAGTATTTGGTTTCAGAAGAAAGTAAGTTTCGAAGCTGTTATTAAGCCATACTCCTTCATTTGACCTGGGGTTGGTCATAAAAGACGTAATAACATCAGCCTCAAAATGACAGGTTTCTGGTATATCCTCCATTATTCCGCTAACAATATATGGCTCAGGATCAGTGCCCAGAATTATTTCCCTGTCGATAGGATTTTCATTACCGAATAAGGCTTTTGCAGTAGATTCAGATAGTACCAGCCTGTGGGGTTCATTCAGAATATTGTCTGCATTACCGTGTAACAGAGGGATTGAGAATACCTGGAAGAATGTTGAATCAGCCTCAATCACTCTATTCCCGTCAAAGTTCTGATCTTCGATCCTTAGATTTATTCTTCCACGGGTGTTTATCCTTAAAAACTTTTCTATCTCAGGAAAGTCTCTTTTCATTGTAGGGGCAATAACTGATGCAGTTGATGTGACAAGCAGCTCCTGTCCTCCAATTTTTCCATTAAGGATCAACTTATAAATTCTGTCACTCTTTTTATTGAATTTATCATAGCTAAGCTCATGTACTACAAAGGTCGAGATCATCATGCTGCATGCCAGTCCCAGGGCCAGCCCCAGGACATTAATAATGAAATATCCTTTTTGTTTTCTGAACGAACGAAGGCTGTGTTTGATAACTGATTTAAGCATGACCAGGCATTTTGATTATTTTCTATTATCAAAGACGGATGAAATAGTGAAATGTTACATTATTTCTCCTCGCTGCCCAAAAAGAACAATTCATTTTTAATTTTCTTGATCCTTTCTCTTGAAAAGTCAATCCCCGGTGAACTTATCTGGTCTAGATCCAATCCTCTGCTTATCCTTATTTCTTCAACTATGGGAATTTGTATCTTAAGATATCTCTCATACTCTTTGATTGCAGTATTGAGTTGTTCACGGTTATTGTGCATTGTGCCCAGCTGGTCGTGCATCTTTGCTTTTTCATAAATATAGATCGGCTGGGAAGGATCATATTTAATAGCTATGGCATAATATGTTATACTATTTTCTCTTTCGTTAATATCTGCCCATGCTCTGCCTATATATGCATATACAGAACCTAAGAACACAGAATCCGGAACCGGAGTCATAAGGTCGATGGTTTTTTCCAGGAAATCAATCCCTTCCATCTTCCCGTGCATCGTAGTCAGGGTAAGCCCCAGGTAGTAAGTTGTTTCCGAGTCAAGAGTATCCAGATGATAGGCTTCTTTCAGGTTTAAGGCGGCCTCTATATATTTATTTTCATTATATTCAGATATACCAAGATATTTTCTTGTGAACAGTGTGGAATCACCCAGAGACAGAACTTTTTTAAATCTTTTTTCTGCCGAATTATAGCGTTCGCCTTTGTAGTATATAAACGCAGAAGTCTTAAGAATAGCAATA
>CAZWLP010000082.1:0-9937 GCA_964634565.1 uncultured Rikenellaceae bacterium
TCAAGTATCTTTTTTACTACCGGAGCATATGTCCTTGTAGGTGATAAAACCAGCTTTCCAGCATCGATCCCCAGGTCTTCAATTTTCTGGGTCAGGCTATAGCTACCTGAATATACCAGATCCGGAGGGACACTCTGATCATAACTTTCAGGATATTTTGCAGCCAGGTAGGATGAAAAAACATCATGTCGTGCAGATGTCAGACCATTACTGCCCATACCTCCGTTATACTCACTCTCATAACTTGTTTGTCCGGTGGATGATAATCCTATAATTACATCTCCGTCTCTTATACCATCATTACTTATTACCTGATCCTTCCTGATTCTGGCTGTTACTGTCGAATCTACAATTATTGTTCTGACCAGGTCTCCGACGTCAGCAGTTTCTCCCCCGGTAAGATAAATATCTATACCCAGTTTTCTCAGTCCGGCAAGCACTTCCTCTGTTCCTTCAATAATACTTTTTATAACTTCTCCGGGAATCAGATGTTTATTTCTTCCTATTGTTGATGAGAGCAGAATATTAGAGGTAACACCCGTGCACAGAAGATCATCAACATTCATAATAATGGCATCCTGTGCAATGCCCTTCCATACTGAAAGATCTCCAGTCTCTTTCCAGTACATATATGCCAGGGATGACTTTGTGCCTGCTCCGTCTGCATGCATAATATTGCAGTAGCTGTCATCGCCTCCGAGAATATCCGGAAGCACCTTGCAGAAAGACCTGGGAAAGAGTCCCTTATCAAGGTTCTTAATAGCGCTGTGAACATCTTCTTTAGATGCAGAAACTCCCCTCTTATCATATCTTAAACCTGTTCCCATGTCTCTTTTTATTCTAAGGGCAAATTTAGTAAAATATATGGAAGATATCTAAATGTTAAATAATGCAAAAACTTATTCCCTGCACCACTACAGGAATAAAAGTTATATACCTTTATATATCATTCCTGAACAATTAAAACCCTGTTAACAGACATGAAAACAAAAACATCTATCTCACTATTGTTGATCCTGATACTTTCAGCCTCTCTTTCATTTGGTCAGAATTCAACATACAGAACTCTTTTACCGGAAAGAATAATGGATGAAATCATAGGAGAAGCATCAGGCGAAAGAGCTATGATCCACATTATTGAAATGGGAGCCTATAATCATAACAGGCCTGCAGAAGAGTATTCGGGTAACTTCTTTGAAACAGATTATGTTATAGGTGAGCTGAAAAAATACGGACTAAGTGAAATTACGGTAAACCGCTATAAGGGTGGATCAACATGGGATGGCATAAGTGGTGAATTATGGGAAATAAGTCCTAATACTTCAAAACTGGCAGATTATGGCGATTTAACGGCGATGCTTGCTCAGGGAAGCAGGTCAGGCGATGTAAAAGCTCAACTGGTATGGGTGGGTAACGGGACTGAAAAAGAGATTATTAATGCAGGTGTTAGCGGCAAAATTGTTGTTAGTTCAGGAAATCCCAGGTCGGTACATAGTATCGCGGTACGGAATGGAGCGCTTGGAATAGTATCAATAAATTCTCCACGACCCTTACAGGTTAACAGCGCAATTCCTATTACAGGCATAAGTGGAAGAGGAGAATCTGGTGAAAATGAAACATTTGGATTTTTGCTGCCCCCCAGGGAGGGGGAAATATTAAAAAACAGGCTTATCCAGGGGGATGAGATTATAGTACATGCAAGGGTCGAATCACAGATCCTCGACTATGAACTTGAAGTAAGTTCATGTCTGATACCAGGCAGGGACCCCTCAGCCGGTGAGATAATACTGTCGGCCCATCTTTTTGAGGGCTTTGTTAAGCAGGGAGCGAATGATAATATTTCCGGGTCGGCTGCCATCCTGGAAGTAGCAAGGATGCTACAGACTATGATAGATAAGGGAAAAATTGAACAACCATTAAGAGGGATAAGGTTTATCTGGGTTCCCGAGTACTCAGGAACAATACCATATGTTAAAGATAAAAAGGCGCAGATGGAACATACCCTATGTAATATTAACCTTGATATGGTTGGGCTGAACCTTGCAAAAAGTCAGTCTTTCCTCTGCATGCAAAGAACTAGCTACGGAAATCCACATTATATTAACGATGTGATGGAAAATTATTTCGACTTTGTAGGTAGCACTAATCGCATTGCCCTTGCCCTGTCAGGAAGGGGAGGTTTTACAAAAAGGATTGTTGCCCCAAGTGGAACTGATGATCCGTTCTATTATAGTGTGGACGACCATTACGGATCATCAGATCATGAGGTATTTAACGATCCATGCATTCAGGTACCCGGTATAATGATGATAACCTGGCCTGATCTATATTACCACACATCTCAGGACCGGGCCGACAAATGTGATCCAACAGAGCTAAAACGTGTGTGTGTTATAGCAGCTTCTGCCGCCTATACTATTGCCAACGCAGAAAATGAGATGGCCCTGCTTATTGGAAACGAGATAATTGGCAATTCAGCTGAAAGGATTGGGGCTCAATTACAAAGAGCCAGTGACTTGCTCAATAATTCTGACAAAAAACTATTTAAGGAGTCATGGCTTAAAGGATACCGTTTTATCGAGGCTGCAATACTAAATGAAAAAGCAACCCTCAGGACTGTAAACGAACTGGGGATAAAAGACCAGGCCGGATTTATATTTAGCCTTGAAAACGGAATAAATGAAATTGGCAATAACATACTTGCCAGTTACAGCTTTTATGCAAAACAAAAGGCTGGTATTTTAGAACTGGGAGCTCCGGTATATGAACTAAACAGAGAAGAGAAAGAAGCATCCAGGATTAATCCTGTTCCAACAGAAAAATTTATAGAGGCTGGCTATGGCTCGGGTAGAATCATTATGCGTGAAGCAGGTGATCTCTTAAAAAAATACCCTGTAAATGGCATGGTAGATATTAATGAACTGCTAAGGCTTTGCAATCAAAATTACAATGCCTTTGAGATCAAAATATTGCTTGATGCACAGATGAAAAGCGGAGAAACGGATCTTCAGTCAGTTGTAAATACAATAATGATACTTGCCGAACTGGCTTATCTGAATATCTAGCTTAGTTATCAGGGCTCCGGTAGTCTGTTCTAAGTACTTTGAACTCTGTTCTCCTGTTTATCTGGTGAGCAATTTCACGCTGCTCATCATTAGCCAGGTTTTCAATAAACGACTCGGATAAAATAAATTCGAGTGGAAGGAATGGATAATCTGAATTTATCTCAGAGTCTACCACTTTAGGACTTGATTCTCCATAACCCTTCGCCAACAGTCTTTCTGGTTCTATCCCCTTCATGATCAGGTAGTCTACAACAGACTGAGCTCTCTTCTGGGAAAGATTGATATTATATTCTTCTGTATCTCTTGAGTCGGTATGCGACATCAGCTCAATAGTAACATTCGGATTATCATTAAGTGTTTCTACCAATTTATCGAGAGTAACCATTGACTCGGGTCTCAGGTCCCATTTACCAAAATCATAAAGTATATTAGGAAGCTCTATAGGCTTATCAATTGAAGTCATTACAATTGTAGTAAGAAACTCGCGGCTCTTATCCTGACCTCTGGTTGTTTCCTTTTCTTTACCATTCAGATATCCCTGTTTTGAAGCCAGAAAGATATAGTCAACATCCTGTTTCAGCAGAAACCTGAATTCGCCTGCATCAGACGATTCCACCCTTACCGTTGTACCATCACTTGCAATCAGCTGTACCGCGGCCTGTGAGATTACTTCACCTGTCTTTTCATCCTTTACAAGACCCTTGACACTGAATTTCAAAGGAGGAAGTTCAAAGGTATAAAGCTCATCATTCCCCCGGCCCTTCCTTGTTGAACTGAATAAACCCATTTCTTCATCACCCTTAAAAGTAATTGCGAAATCGTCGGCAAAAGTATTAATCGGATATCTCAAATTAGAAACAATCCAGCCTCCATCAAGCTGAGGTTCAGCTTTATATATATCCAGCCCACCCATACCTATATGGCCATCAGAAGCAAAATACAATGATCCATCGCTACGTACAAAAGGAAATAACTCATCGCCTCTTGTGTTTATGTCAGCCCCAAGATTCTGAGGTCTTGACCATGCTGAGTTTTCTGTTTCTCTCCTTACAACGTAGATATCCTTACCTCCAAAGCCTTCGGCCAGGTCTGAAACAAAATACAATTCCAATCCGTCGGGTGATATTGACGGATGAGCAGCAACAAGCGAATCTTCAATTATTTCAAGCTTCTCTGGCTCGCTCCAGCCATCTCCTTCAATCCTGGATGAAAATATCTGACATCCCTTATTTTCTCGTTTACCCGCTGTACACCTGGTAAAATAAACCTCCCTGTAGTCAGAAGTAAAAGAAGGGGTTCCTTCCTCAAACTCAGTATTAATACCATCTACAGGTATGGGGATGCTCCATTTTCCCTTTTTATCGAGCCTGCTCTCAAAGATATCTGTAAAGTTCTGACCGGTAGCTCCATGCTCATTCTTACCTGTGGCTTCATCCCTTGATGAAGTAAAAAATACAAGTCCAAAATCATCCCGTGCATAGCTTGCCGCAAAATCAGATCTTCTCGAGTTCAGATCTTTGAGATCATCAACCGTATAGGGTTCCGGAGAATTCATCCATTCTATTGCCAGTTCGCACGATCTGATTCCCAGGTCTGCCCTGGAATCTGCAGGAACAAGAAGCTTATAATTCTTATACTCATCTATTGCTTCCTCATATTTGCCATTTTTTCTGAGCGATTCGGCATAAAGAAATGTGGCTTCTGGCTTTGCATAATCTTTACCTGATATTTTTTTATACCACGTTGCTGCATTCCTTGGATCATTTGTGAGACGATAACATTCGGCCACCATAAATGTTAATTCTGCTCTCTCAGCCCTGTCTCTGGTTTTCGAAAATGCATCCTTAAAAAAATCTATAGCCTCATAATATTCCCCTGCCGTATAAGCATCGTAGGCCTTCTGTGCCTTTCTTTTCTGCGCGGAAGCACCGGCAAAAATCAATAAAAACATTAACAGGGTAATAATCTTTTTCATACTATACCATATTTTACGCTATAAAAGTAATCATTTCGGGGATATCTCCTCAAAAACAGGGATATGTCTGATAAACAATTATGCTCAGATAATTAACGCAAAATACTTCTATGTATTATATATCACCCTACCTGGTAAAAAGAAGTTCTCTGTATTTAGGCAGGGGCCACATCTCATTATCAACAGTAAGTTCCAGCTTATCAATCTGGTATCTTATTTTATTCAGATATGGTTTTACTTCCTTCTCGTAGGCCATTGATTTCTCTTTTCCCCCCTCAATAACATTAGCCCTTTTCCTGGCTTCAATCATTTCATTTACAAGTCTCTTAATAAGACTAATCTGATCTGATATTGTTAAGATTAACTCCTTTCTGGCTCCTGCCAGTCTTTCATACTCAATTTCACTGAAGACACCTTTCAGGGAATTTACATTTTCCAGAAGCATCGTCATATATTGTATTACGGTGGGCACAATATGATTAACAGCAAGATCGCCAAGCACCCTTGCCTCAATCTGCACCTTCTTCATAAATTTCTCATACTCAACCTCAACCCTTCCCTCCAGCTCTTTCTCCGAAAATATACCTCCTTCTATAAGTATTTTCTTTGCACTGTCTGTTAGATATTTACTTAATGATTCCGGTACACTTATAATATTTGTAAGACCTCTTCTGGCTGCTTCTTCTTCCCAGGCCTTACTATAGCCGTCGCCTTCAAAACGGATATCTGTTGAACCAACAATATATTTCTTAAGAACCTGAAAAATAGCTTCATCTTTCTTTATTCCTTTATTAATAAGTGTATCCACTTCAGACTTAAATTCTCTTAACTGACTGGCAACACAAGCATTAAGAGCTATCATTGGAGGAGCACAGCTTGAAGAAGAACCCACGGCCCTGAACTCAAACCTGTTACCCGTAAAGGCAAAGGGAGATGTGCGGTTACGATCGGTATTATCAAGCAATATTTCAGGAATTTTTCCAATTCCAAGTTTTAGTTCTGTTTTCTCTGTAGGAGTCATTTTCTTGCCGGTTACTTTCTTGGCAATATCATCGAGCATACCTGTAAGATAGCTACCCAGAAAAACAGACATTATAGCAGGCGGAGCTTCATTTGCCCCAAGTCGGTAAGAGTTGGTTTCTGTCAGCACACTGGCACGAAGCAGATCCTGATTATCATGAACAGACTTAATAACATTTACAAGAAAGGTAAGAAACTGGAGGTTGCTCTTGGGATTCTTACCGGGTGAAAGAAGGTTTACGCCTGTATTTGTAGCCAGCGACCAGTTATTGTGTTTACCCGAACCATTTACACCGGCGAATGGTTTCTCATGCAAAAGAACCCTGAACTTATGCTTTCGCGCTACCTTTTTCATAATGTCCATTATCAACTGATTATGGTCGACAGCAAGATTAGCCTCTTCATAAATAGGTGCACATTCGAACTGGTTTGGAGCAACTTCATTATGCCGGGTTTTTACAGGTATCCCAAGTTTATAGGATTCTATCTCAAATTCTTCCATAAAAGCCATAGCCCTCTCAGGTATTGAACTGAAATAGTGATCAGACAATTGCTGATCTTTTGATGACTGATGACCCATCAGTGTTCTGTCTGCAAGCATCAGATCAGGACGTGCATAGTATAGGGCTTCATCAATCAGAAAATATTCCTGCTCCCATCCCAGTGTGGCTATTACTTTATCTACATTCTTATCAAAATAATGACATACATCAACTGCTGCCTTATCAATTGAAGACAAAGCCTTTAATAAAGGGGTCTTATAATCGAGGGCTTCGCCGGTATATGAAACAAATACAGTAGGAATACAGAGGGTTGATCCAACAATAAATGCAGGCGAAGATAAATCCCATGCTGTATATCCCCTTGCCTCAAAGGTATTTCTTATTCCACCACTCGGGAAACTTGATGCATCTGGTTCCTGCTGAACCAACAACTCTCCGGAAAAAGATTCAACCAATCCTCCTGCATCATTTCTTTCAATAAAGGCATCATGTTTCTCTGCAGTTGCATCTGTCAGCGGATGAAACCAATGAGTATAGTGAGTAACACCTTTCTCAATAGCCCATGATTTCATTCCTGCGGCGACCCTGTCGGCCACCTCCCTGCTAATCGGTGTACCCTTCTCAATAGCTCCCTTAATAGATTTATAAGTTTCCATTGAAAGAAAGGTTTCCATTTTAGCCAGATCAAAAACATTCACTCCAAAATAATCAGATATTTTTCCTTCCGGGCGTTTTACCTCTACAGGTAAACGGGAAAAAACCTCTCTGAGTGCACTAAATCTTAATTCTGCCATAATTTTTATTTTTTACAAATATATCCACTATTTTATATTTCACCCCTCTTTTAACAGGGTCTTGTTAAGTATTTATTAACATTATTATATTTCAACCCCATTTTTAATGGGGTCTGTTAGGTATTTAGATATATTTTTAAGAGATTACCCCTTTAAATGAATCTTATTATGTATGGTCTTGTATAATACATTCTGATTGGCAGTAACACCTTTAGCCATAAACCTTTTAAACTTCTTAAACTTATTCAACTCTTTTTTGCTATATTTGTCGCCTGAAAATTGATTAAACAAAATTAAAGAGTAAATAGATGTCAGTTCTACAAACGATGCGCGAGAGAGCCGGGGCACTTCTGGCAGTGATAATCGGAATCACAATTATTGTATTTGTACTATCAGACTCACTCGGAGGAGGAAAGGGTCAAAACAGGCAGGCAAAGAAGTATTATGAAATAGCAACTATTGACGGTGAGAGTTATTCTTATCAGGACTTTGATGCCAGGATACAGAATCTCGCAGAGATTTATAAAATGTCGGGTACATCACAAATAACAGAAGCCTTATCTGAAACCATGAGAGAACAAATATGGACTCAGATGGTTGAAGATAAATTGCTGGGAGAAGAGATGGACAAGATAGGTATTGGAGTAAGTACCGATGAAGTTGATAATATGGTACTGGGAGATGAGCCGCATCCGATTGTGCAGCAGCTTTTCGCAAACCAGGAGACGGGTGTTCTTGATAAATCCTTCCTTGTTAACTTCTTAAAGGCTACCGAATATGATCCTCAGACAAAGGCCTACTGGTTATATTTTGAGGATGAGATTGTTAAATCAAAGTCGAAGGAAAAACTCAGTCTTCTGATATCAAAGGCCCTTTACGTTACAGGAAAGCAGGTGGAGTATGAAGCCATGGTCAACTCCAGGAGTGTTGATTTTAGTTTTGTAATGAAGCCCTTTTCCTCTGTTGCAGATTCTTCTGTATCAGTAAGTCAGAAAGAAATTCAGGATTATTATAATAAGAATAAAGAATCCTATATGCAGGAAGCATCAAGGAGTATGGAATATGTAGAATTCGAGGTTGTGGCATCAGAGGAAGATATCAGGGAAACTGAAGAAAAGATCAGGGAATATATTGAAGAATTCAAGACCACTGATGATCCTGTTCAGTTTATTAATCTATCATCCGATACAAGACATTTTGAGTTATATCAATCAATCGATGAAATACCTGAAATACTTAAACCTCTGGCGCTTAAAGGAAAATCCGGTGAAGTATTTGGACCCTATGTTGAGAACGAAACATACAAGTTAGCCAAGGTACTTGATGTTGAGAACCGACCAGACTCTGTTCATGTACGACACATTCTCCTGTCGACATCCACCTATGGAACACGGGAAGCAGCAAAGAATATGGCTGACAGTCTTAAACAGCTTGTTGAGTCAGGCTCAGACTTTGCCACCCTTGCAGTTATTAATTCAGACGACCAGGGATCTGCACAGCTAGGAGGTGATCTTGGATGGTTCAGGGAAGGACAGATGGTAACACCCTTTAATAATGCCTGTTTTGAAAATTCCACTGGCGACCTGATTATTGCAGAAACAACTTATGGATACCATCTGATCGATATACTCGACCAGAGGGGTAGTACCAGGAAGTATCACATGGGTATTATCGACCGAAGCATTGAGCCCAGCTCAACTACTTATCAGGATATTTACTCAAAAGCCAGCAGGTTTGCGGGAATGAATAACACATACGAAAAGTTCAACAATGCAATTGCCGAAGATGACAATCTTTACAAAAAGCTGGCAACTAACCTCGGGCCTGAAGAAAAAGTTATAGCCGGACTGGAATCTCCGCGTTATCTTATTATGTCTCTTTTCGAGACAGATAAAAACAATATTATTCTTGACAGAAGCGAGCAGGCTGTATTCGAGCTGGGCAATAAATTTATAATTGCTTATTGCACAGAGGTAAAAGAAGAAGGCTATGCAGATATCGGAAGTGTGGAGAGCGATATCAGGTATGTTTTGTTAAAAGACAAAAAGGGAGATAAGATTATTAGCGACTTTAACTCTAAAATTGACGGCCTTGATAATATTGATGATATATCATCAACCCTGAATTTAAATGTTCAGGAAGCAACTTCTATTAACTTTAATTCTTTTTCTATTCCAGCGGCAGGAATTGAACCTGCAGTTATATCAACAGCTGTAAAAATGGAAGAAGGAGATATATCAGCACCTGTAAAAGGAGAGAACGGAGTATTTGTAATAGCAGTTAACAGTGTTATTGATAATCCTGCGGCACAGACTGAAGATGTATTAAAAAGAAGATTATCATCTAATTTTCAGGTAAGAGCTATCTACGAAGCATTTGAAGCCTTAAAAGACAAGGCGGAGATTAAGGATATGAGATATAAGTTTTATTAGGACTTACTCAACAGTATAATACTTAAAGGGTGTTGCTTATGCGACACCTTTTTTTTATCTCATCTTATGATTGGGATAAAGAGTAAGTGCAAAGAGAATAGGAAACCGGGAAACCGGCGAAGGGGTAAGAGCGGAGAGGTAAGGAACC
>CAZWLP010000083.1:0-9751 GCA_964634565.1 uncultured Rikenellaceae bacterium
TTTTCAGCTGCCTATAAACGAATCAGGATCGCATATATTGACAGTGCCAGGAAGAGACCTGATGAATTTGAAAAGCGGCTAAATAACTTTATCGGCAAGACTAAACAAAACAAACAAATTAAAGGCTTCGGAGGAATCGAAAAATACTATTGACTCGAATATCACCCACTCGCCCAATCTCCCCTTCTCTCACTCCCCCGGGCTCCGTAGTCCCGAGTACTCGGGACGAAGGAGACTCTCTCCCTCTCTCCTTCTCCTTTGGTCCTTCGTCTCCAGATATTTTTTGCAAAAAACATATGTATTTACCATCAATATGTTTATCTTAGCATTAGCAATACAAGCAGAATAAAAAATAATCTGATAATCAGGAATAAGTAACTATGCTTAAATAAATGAGCTGTGGGCAATAAAAATTAAATACCAACAGCAACAAATATAAATATGAAAACATTAAACCTGTTTCTCATTTTAGTGCTCACCTTAACGATATTCTCATGTGAGAAAGAAAAGGATAATGAAACTGAGCTTATTTTAGAAAAAGTAAATGGTTTTGTTCAAAAAGGTCCATATCTTAATGGGACAACAATAATGATTTCTGAGCTAACTAATGATTTAACTCCAACCGGTAAAAACTTCACAGCACAGATTCTTGATAATAAAGGAACCTTTGAAATAAAGAATGTAAACCTGACATCTCACTTTGTTGAATTAACAGCCGATGGCTTTTACTTTAATGAAGTTAACAACTCAAACTCAAGTGCTCAATTAACGTTATTTGCATTATCAGATTTATCTAATAAAAGCAGTTTAAATGTTAATATACTTTCTAGTTTGGAAAAAAATCGTGTTGCTTATCTCGTCTCTGATGGGATTAGTTTTTTTGAAGCTAAAACGCAGGCACAAAGTGAAATTCTATCAATATTTGAAGTTAGTAAAGATGGGATTTCAGAATCAGAGCAATTAGATATTACAAAACCAGGAGATGATAATGCTATATTGTTGGCAGTTTCAGCAATTCTTCAGGGACATCTTTCTGTTTCTGAGTTGTCAGAGCTAATTGCGAATATAAGCACAGACATAAGGGAAGATGGTATACTAAACAATCAATCATTAGGCACTGTCTTAATTAATAATGCAAAGACTATTAAGTTGGAAAATATTCGCAAGAATCTGGAGGATAGATATGAAGAACTAGGTTTAAATGTAAATATTCCTGACTTTGAGAAATATGTTAATCAATTTATAGATAGTACTGATTTTGAATTCACCAGTGTAATTGAGTATCCTCAAAGTGGAATATATGGCTTAAATCTATTAGATAAAGAAAGAACAGATTATGAAGTTGGTAGCTGTTCAATGAAAGCTATCCTGCCATCAGGTACAAGTCTTAAAGTAAAAATAATGGGGACAAACTGGGGGTATCCATATTCTCAAGATATGTCAGGTTGGGATAAATCAGATTGGAACCAAAATGAAAACTCGCGAACATTTACATCAAAAACTACAGGCGAACTTGATTTTAATATACAATTTATGTTTTCTGATCCTGATCCTGATTCACTGGTTTCAGACACAATCACTTATTCTTTCGAAAGAACAGAGGTCTTTGTATATGAGAATGATGCTATTGAACCTACATGGACAAAAACAATTACAGTAAATTAAAAGCACAGGAGTATTTTAAGATACAGAACAGGCTCAGGATACTACCTCGGGAACTTACCGGAAGATAGAATTCCTTTTTTAAACTCCGGTTTCGCACATAGAATGACTGTATTCGGAATAAATGGAGGAATAAAATTTAAGGTGGATAACTAAAGATATAGCTGAAGCTAGGAAGAGTTAACTACCACAATGGTCAGCTCTTCTATGACCTATGCCATACGCCTTTTGTCTTTCGTCCTTTCTCCGTCCGCCATAGCCCCGAGTCCTAGGGGCGACGGCGGAGTCTTTCATCCGATCTACACCCCTCACAACTCACGTCTCACCTCTCACCTCTTACCCCTTTGCCCCTTGCCCTTACCTCTTAGCTCTTCCCCGGTTTCCGGTTTCCTCTTCCCTTTTGTCTTTCGTCCTTTGTCCTCCTTAACTTTTCAACCTATTGCAACTCCTGTTTCGTAGAAATAGTGTAACTTGTATACAGCAATACAGAAATTTTAGAACATTTTTTACACTGTGATTATCTGAATAAGATAAACACTGAATGACTGTGATAGTTATATATAACTATAAATCATTGGTTTAGGGTATTCGCTATACTTCCTGAATCAATAAATAGAGACCATAGTTATCGAAAATATCATCAAAAACCTACAACCATGAAAAAGATTATCCCAATCCCAATTTTGCTTGTCTTTCTGTTGCTTCTAAGTGGATGCAATGAGAATAATCTACCAGAGCCTGAAGTAAATTCAGTTCTCGAAAATGCAACATATTATCCTGATGGATTCTATCCTGGAGAAGAAGCCCTTATCCAGGTAAGTGTAGACGGTAGCACAATAAACTCAGAGGATATTATTGCCAAAGTTGACATTGCTTTTATCCTGGATAGATCAGGTAGCATATCAAGAACTGATCCGGATGAAATCAGCAAACAGGTCGTACAGGAAATGCTCACAACATTAAATCCTGCACAACATAGAAGCAATGTTGTAATTTTTAGTGATGGTGCTGATTTTGCTTGTGAGAATATTACATCACTCTCTACTGATTTCAATCAGCTGGGAACATGCGTGCAGAATATTGGTGGGCCGGAAGGCTTAACCAATATTGCAGAATCTATGGAATTAGCAAATGACATGCTCGCAACTGATGGTGCGAATCATAGAATTGCCATTTTATTTACAGATGGTTATCCAATGACTAACCCCTATGTTGGTTATGACACTCAACAGGATGCATATATTACTAACGCTCTTGTTCCGGAAGCTATCGAAAATGACATTGTATATTATGTAGTTTACCTAAATACGGATCCTGAAATTATATCGGGCTCAGATGAAGAGGCGTATGTTACTTCGCTAATTTCAAATATTTGTAGCAGAACTGGAGGTCATTGTTATACAATTGATGATGTTAACCAGTTGCAGGGCATATTCGAAAATATTATTGAAGAAAACAATAACAGCCTTTTTCTCAAGAATGTTAGAATGAATATAGATATTAATGATGCATATACTCCGGTGAATACATCAAGTTACATATCGACCGGATTAACATACCAGGTTAATGGTAATACTATTACTACAGCACCCTTTGCCAGGCTACCTGAGAATCAGCGAATATCTCTGACTTTCAAAGCAACAGCATACGAACCAATTCCTCCTGCCGATCAGACAGTAAGTACTAACATACCTGTATTTACGTCTGAGGCTAAAATCTACTATGATTTAGGGGATGGGAATCAGCTTGAGGCAGCAATTCCCCAGTTATCAATAAAATGGTTAAAGCCCCCCATGGTTTTGGTTAAGAAAACTGTTGAACCAGGATCACGTGAGATGAAAATAAAAGTGATTAATTATATAAGGGATGCTGCCATAAAAGATGTTTCATTATGGGAAATAGTAGCAAACAACATGGAAGTTCGTTTAAATACCTGTGATCCTATACCTGATAATATTTTTAGTCCGGCATACAGTTCTAATACTTCGTTTGATTATATCCCGGAATTGTTACACTATAAACTTGGTGACCTGGAAACATTTGAATCAGCTGAAGTAAAATTTAACTTCAATTATTTTGGTCCGACTCAGGGTTCGGTTACAACAGATATGAGCAAACCTTCAGCAAGCCTTTTCTATACATCACCAAATGGTACAAGGGAGGAGTTACAATTTGTAGTTCAAAGTAGTGATATAAACGAGATATGGCATGGTGACAGGACAATAGATGCAGCCGAGTACGCACTGAATGAGCCAGTAGCATTACCTGACTTTGATATTTATGCTGCGGCCTTCATTGCACAGAATGAGTACGAGTTTGATTTACCGGTTGCCAGCAGCTATCATATCTGGAACGATTCACAACATAATGGCTGGCTGGAGAGTGCTGGTGCAGAGCATTTTACAAGTCCGGATCCCTTCTATATCGGAAATAAGAACCGTGTCTGGTTTCACATAAACCAGTATGGTAATGCAGACCCGGATTCTGATTTAACTGTAAAGATCTATTTGAAAGATAAATTCGACTTTAAATACAGCGACTATGGAGAGGAAGATTGTATATTTTTAGGTGAAAAAGAATTTACAACTGATTCCGATCAGATTATAGACTTTATTGAATTTAATCCACAAACTGTTCTTACTCAGGACCAGTGGATACACTTCTCCGGTCTGGATAAGGCATGGTACAAACTTGTGATTGATTATCCGGGAGATGAGTTAAGAAAGAACAACAATATTGCTTTTAAGGAAATACTTATCTCCAATCAATAATATCTTAGTTTAGAGCTGTCAGACAAACACGAGAATAAAAGTAACCACAATCCATTATGGTACTCCATTTGGGTTGTGGTTTCTTACATCAAAGGAATAATGATTCAAAATTTCATCGATTTACCCGACTTCCTCCATGTCTTGTGCTCTCTCGACTCACCAGGCTGCTCATCGTATAGCTCTATATGCAATAGACAGGTGCTTAAGCCCTGCACTTATCGTCTTTCGTCTGCTCTTCTCCCCTCGCACCTTGTACCCCATGCCTTTGGTCTTGCGTCTTTCGCCTCTTTAAATCTAAGATCTTAAACCGAGAAGCATGAGTTTGTCTCAAACAAGTGCTTTGAGCTCGGCGAAGCCAATTTAGCATCGGGCATCTTAATTCAATGAGCTCCGCTCCGCCTCTCCCCATGCTCCCTGCCCCATGCTCCATGCGCCAAGCTACGCAGTAGCGAAGGCAGAGGTCTTGCTCATATTCCTGCTGAAAAACATTATTGCAAACAGACTAATTTGCATATTTTAGTACAGGCGGTGATTAAGCAGGGTCTTTTGAGGATTACCCAGGGTATTTTTTCAAAAAGGCTCCACACTACCGGGGATGAACTATTTATAGATAACCAACATAAGAGTTTGTATGCAGATAGATGAAAACATTGCCAGGCAGTACGGATTGACTGAGGAAGATATAAAGCTAACAATGAGTGGCTACAGGCCAATGGCCATAAAGGCAAATGATTACTTCCTGCAGGAAGGTAAGGTATGCAATTACATAGGGTATGTCACAGGCGGAATATTAAGAGCTTTCTTTTATGACGATTATGCCAATGAGATAACTACTGAGTTTTATCCTGAAGGCACATTAATAATTTCTTTCGACAGCTTTAATAACAGGGTGCCGGCAAAAGAAAATATTAAGGCAATAGAAGACTCTGATCTAATGGTTATTCCATATGAAAAGCAAAAAGAGTTATATGACCTGATCCCTGCCTGGAACCATATCTGCAAAGACCTGGCAGACTATAAGAGTCGTGAGATGCTTGACAGGGCAAGCCAGTTCCAGACCATGTCAGCGACTGAACGATATCACAAATTCTGCACTGATAATCCACAGATACTGCAAAGAGTCACCCTGGGCCATATTGCCTCCTACCTGGGTATTGATATAGCCACGCTGAGCCGTATCAGGAAAAAGAAGTAATCGTTTTTGACTTTTGTCAAACAATAGTGCGAGCCGTGGCTCTTAGTTTTGTTCCTGTTAACCAACAAAACATTAATTATGGAAAACAGGAAACAGATTACAGTTATTGGAGCCACAGGCAACCTGGGCATACCGGTTGTCAAATATTTAAGCGGGTTTGGATTTAGTGTAAAAGTACTTGCCCGTAACACAGACAAGGCTCATCAACTCTTTGGAGATAATAAGAATATCGAGATAGTATATGCCGATCTTGAAGATTTAAGATCACTAAAGACCGCGCTTAAGGGGACCTCATATCTATACCTTAACTTATCCACCCACGCTACCGATAAGAAAGTATCTTTTGCAACTGAGCGTGAGGGAATAGCCAACATACTTGAGTCGCTTGACAATAATACTATAAACCAGATTATTTTAATCTCAGGGCTTGGTGCTCTTGACAATGTTCAGCCTACTGATGGATTTGAATTTATACCAAATACAATCCGGAAACAGGGTCACAGGCTTATAAAGGAATCGGGCATACCTTATACGATACTGCATTGTAGCTGGTTTCTTGACTCATTTATTATTTACAGGCGCAGGGGGACCTACACTGTAATAGGAAACAACAAATCACCAATATATTTTACCAACTGTTATGACCTGGCAATTAACATTGCCAATTCAATTAATAATAAGGATGCCATGTACAGGGAATTTCCTGTACAGGGAGACAGGGCTTATATCCACAGTGAGGCGGCCAGAAAATTACTGGACATAATGTCTGACGACAGTCCTGAAGTTAAAGTTATGCCCACGGCTATCCTAAAAGTTATGTCCTTGATAAACAGGGAGATGAAATTTGTCAGGCATATGGACGAATATTCGAAGAGGACCAGTGAGACACATTTAGCAGGTGAATACAAAACTTACCATATACTGGGCCAGCCTGCTCACAGCCTGGAACAATATGCGCATATGCTAAAAGAAACCGCTTTCTATTCCTACCTCTAAAAATAGCAGGTAAAAATCGATTTTGACTTTTGTCAAAAGACCGTAAGGATCACCCTTCATAACTTTACAAAGTAAAATAACTTAAACCCAATATCATGAAAAATTTAATAGTATCATACTCATTCACAGGTAATAATGGCTTATTCGCCAGGAGGCTGGCTAAAGAAACAGGAGCCGACCATATCCAGCTCCAGGAAGTAAGTAAAAGAAAGATTTTTACAATAGTCCTTGATGTAGTTTTCAACCGTACACCTGCTGTTAAACCCTTGGGCAAAGAGCTTGGTGAATACGACTGCGTGATCTTTGTCTCACCAATATGGTTTGGTAAAATTGCCACTCCCTTTCGTCAGCTCTTCACCAGGATGCGGGATACAGTCAAAAGCTATGTCTTTATTTCAGTCAGCTCGGGATCTGCAGGTATAGTACCTCACGTTGAGCCGGAGCTTGTAAAATACCTTGGCACTGAACCACTGTCCGTTACAAATCACCTGATCAGCGACCTGGTACCATACAACCAGCGCTCTAACAGGAAAATACTCGATACCTACATACTTAATGATGCGGAAATAGACAAGCTACTCAGCCAGACCAGTTTAGGAATATAATACTAATCATAAATAGAGAATAATAATAAATTTTTAAGAAATGAAAACGATAAGAATATCATCAATTATCATCCTGGTAGCACTTGTAAGTTTTTCAGGATGCACACCGGCAAAAAAAGTCAATGGCAAGCTTACACTTTATAAGACAGATGAAGGCAGAGCTATTGCACACGGAAGCTATGACAACGCCCTGGAATTGATCCCTGCCGACTTCAGCGAGGAATATATTGAGACAGACTATGGCCTTACTCACCTTCTAATATCAGGCAGTGCAGATAGTGAGGCCCTGTTTATCTTACCCGGCCTGTTTGGCGACGCAACTATGTGGTATCCCAACCTTGAAGCATTATCAGCTCACTACAGGGTATATGCTGTTGATATGCCAAATTATGGCGGTAAGAGCCAACCCGCGGGAGCCAGTATCAGTTCACTCGACGACTACATCATATGGTTTAAACAGCTGCTCAATCATTACGACCTGTCCAGTGTTAATGCCATGGGTATTTCATACAGCAGCTGGCTTGTCCTGGCAATGGCCAGAGAGATACCGGGCAACTTTGAGTCCATCATCATGCTTGATCCTTCCGAAACCTTTATGCCAATGAACGGTGGTATTGCCTGGAAGGGCTTTAAGTACTTTATGTTCTTCCCGAACAGGAAAAAGTATGCGAAATTCCTCGACTGGCTCGGAGGGGGTTATTCCGATCCTGAGTTGCTGAAATGGCGCGAACATATGCTTGATGTAATAGAATACGGTTCAACTAAGATGTTCGATGTTCCCCAGCACAGGATATATGATGCCAGTGAACTGGAGACTGTAAAGATGCCCGTCTTGATAATGGCAGGTGGCAAACCTATCCTCTACAGTGATCCCGGGCAATTCAAAGCCAATGCTATAAATGCCCTACCCCATGCCGAGGTCATTATTGTACCCGGGGCAGGGCACGGATTAAATGTGGAAAAACCAGAATATGTAAACAGCCAGGTTATTAGTTTTCTTAACAGGCAATCTCTGGAATAAACAATCTGCAGGGAGCATCATTGCCCGGCTCCCTGTAAATAAATGCTCTGCAACATATGCGGTTCCCATCGATTTGTGTAACTTAGAAGGGCAATACAAACCAATCTAAAGAATTAGGTATGAAACGAGTTACATTCACCCTGGTAGTAATCTTTTTAATATCAGCCATAGCATTTAGCCAGGAAGGGCAGGCTATCAGCTATGAAAAAGCCTTTGGAGGATATAAATATACACAAAACGGGGTGCCGCTTACGATAAAGCAAATGGCCGGGCTGATGAACGGCGACCAGGAGGCAATGGTATATATTAACAAAGCCAAAACCAATTATGGTGCGGCCATGGTATTTAATTTTGCAGGGGGCTTCTGCATAGGCTGGCCCCTTGGGACAGCCCTGGGTGGTGGCGATCCGGAATGGGCGATGGCAGCTATAGGCGGAGGACTCCTACTACTTGGCATCCCCTTTGTCAAGGCTACCAACACTAATGCCATAAAGGCAGTTGATATCTATAATTCCGGCAATGGAAGCCTTGCTGCCAGGACCTATACTCTAAACTTCGGATTTACAAATTCAGGAGTGGGTATGACCCTGAGATTTTGATCCAATTCGGTGCAATCACTTAACATCTGGAAAAAATAATTATAAACTGTTTTTGGAATCTTCTGGTTATGTTCTAAATAAGCCGTGATGAGAAATCGATTATTAATATGTTTAATCTTCAGTGTTTGTTTATCATCCACCCTATACTCCCAGGTCATTAGAAGAGACACTATACTAACAGGCAATACGATCATAGTAGAGAGAAAAATATCTTATGGAGACTCTTTGAACATAAACGAATCAATGGTTCTTATTGAACGAAGCCCAAAGATCGTAAGGCTTAAATGGGGGATTAGAACTGAAGCCGGGATAACTAAATATTATTACGATGAAGCAACCAGGGATTGGTTAGGCAATTATATCGGTCCGCAGTTTAAGGTATCTCTGTTTTACGAAAACATTAATTTCTCTGCAAATTTTAAACCATGGACAACCAGCCCGGAGCGGGATATTACAATTAATAATCAGGTTCTTACGCCGTTAGCAAAACTAAACCCTATTCAGCTTGAATTAACATTGGGGTATTCGCTGAATATTCACAGGAATTATTCCATTGAGCCGTATATTGGATACCTTCAGTCACAGTTCAGGGTAATTAATGAGGATGAACTGGGCACCAGGTATTCTATTCCTTCACAGAATGGATTTGTAGCCGGGGCTGCACTTAACAAGTACTTTGAAATAGCACCATTTCAATTTATTGCTCTGGCACTGAACACCAGCTATTCCTACTCAGACTATATAATTATCAATCCGGAACTGGGCAAAAGCTTTTTCAATATCTCCCTAACTGTGGCCTACAAGGCCTGGTTCGACAAAATTATTTTTGAATAAACTCCACCCGGAACAAAAACAGATCCCTCCCCCGGGCTCCGTAGTCCCGAGTACTCGGGACGAAGGAG
>CAZWLP010000084.1:0-9701 GCA_964634565.1 uncultured Rikenellaceae bacterium
TAAGCTAAGTGATAATAATAGTAGTTTCAGCTTATTCATGGTATATAAAGTTTTGTGTTGCTTTTTACTTTTCTTCTCTTAGCTCTCCGCTCTTCGCTCTCTTCTCTCCGCTCTTAGCTCTTAGCTCTATGCTCTCCGCTCTCTGCTCTCTGCTCTCTGCTCTTAGCTCTCTGCTCTCCGCTCTCCGCTCTCCGCTCTTCTTAAAAGCCCCTTGCATAAAAGCTCCAGAAGGTATCGCCCAGCTCCCACCACTTATTCATTGCAGCGCGTGCAAAATCGTTTGTATACTTTGTAAGGAAAAGCCTGTATTCCTGGGGCAGTGGATTTCCATCCTTATCAAGTTTTGCTTCCGTCCCTTTCTCCTGGTTATATAGTTCAAGAGCTTTCTTATCTATCATTGGGATCTCGGCCAGGGCCTTTTTCTCAAATTCCATTACTGCACCTTCGATATATTCGCGGGTAAGCCCCCACTTTATCTCTGCTAGTCTGTTGGTTCTTCTAAAGTGCCATGCAGCGGCGTCGGTACGAAACCTTTTCTGTGCTCCTATTTCAAAACTTTCGGGTAATGAAAGCACCCCAGAATAGATTGGTATACGGGGACTGGCACCGGGGTTATCGAAAGCGAACCATGCCACACCACCAATCTCATCAGGTAACCAGTCGCGGCACTGGATAATCTGCGAATAAGAACATCCGGATATCGCTATTGTTCTTTGAGACTCGATTGTGCCGGGCTTAAGGGTGTTTACAAGATTTCTCAGATCGTAACTCATAAAGTTACTTGCCAGCGGACTAAGCGACTCGCTGCCATCTTCAGCAGGTCGTCCATATCTTCCATACCTGCTTACCATCAGGTTTCTGCTCATATCAAACTCTGTTCCCTCATAAGTCTGCCGATAATAGGCAAATACATCATCTATGCTAACCTTATTATCGGGTTTAACAGAAAAGGGAAGCTCATCCACATCCTGACTCAGGTTCAGGGAAGGAGCCATAGTGCTCAGTATAAAAAATTCTCTTATCGCGAAAGCCTTATCTCGTCCGCCGTAAGCTTTCCAGAACCTGAATTCACCATCTTCCTTCTTATTGTAGTAACCAAGATCTTCGGCCAGTGATACTACGTTTTCAGAAGCCATATAATAATCCTTGTTTTTCAGGTCGAGGGTACTTATACGAGGGATATTTGCCGATACACCAACATGATCGTCGGGTATCCTTACAGCTGCCCATACTGCTCTGGGCATATCATAATTAAAGCTTGAACCGAAGATCTCAAAATGCCAGACCTCATTTTTATCTGCAACAGTAAGGCACTCGCCCGAGTCGCCATAGCCATATTTCATAGCCAGGTCGCCCATCAGCTGAACTGCTTCGCGTGCAGTTGTGCAGCGCTCAAGGGCAACTGCCTGCAACTGTTCAATAACAAACAAACCGTCGTCGTTTCTGAGTTCTCGACGACCACCTATGGTTGTTTCTCCTATGGCCAGCTGCTTTTCGTTCATAGCCGGATAACAGACATTAAGATATGCGTATGTTTCATCTACCTGGGGGATCTCTCCCTTAACAATAATATTTCTCAGGTCCCACGATGTTTCGGTATGCATAGTACCCCACAATATTTTTCTTGTTGCACCGGGATCGTATTTCTTATGAGGAACAATATTCAACCAGGTACGATAATTGCCATCACAGCTATGGCTGGTTATCACCGAGCCGTCTGTAGTGGCTTTTTTACCAACCATAATACTTGTACATGATGCTTCCTGGTCTGTAAGCTCAATAAACTGGGCATAAGTAAACTGCACAGAAAAGAACAATACCATTATCAGGGCAAGGTACTGCCTGAAAAGATGAGTCTTCTTCATAGTTTTGCTATTTTGTTTTAATTAATACTATTCGTAAAAAATCTTTGAGGGATTGGCACCTTCCGGATTCTTAAGGTAGGCTCCTACTCCATTTTCAATTACTTCGCTATATCTGGGTACATTGGAACAATAGATTTCCTTTCCGGGAAAAAATTCGTTCCAGCTTTCAATTGTCTGCAGTATTGTTGATGTATGTCTGCCAACTCTTACATCAACAGGCCATCCATTCTCGTCGATAGGTGCATACAATAAACCGTGCTCTCCGGCCTTTACAACAAATTCGTCTTTGCCTTCCAGCAGCTGTTCCACGCCGGTAATTCCACGGGTAGCATCAAGGAAGGGTTCGGGAGCTTCAAAGAGCAGGGAAATAGCATCTGAATGATCGCCTATCTCCCTGTGCGACAATCCATGAAGGTTCCTGGGTGAAAATTCTGTTCCTATAGAAAATCCTTCAAAATCGGTAATCATCATCGACACCAGTGTAGCCAGTTCCTGTCCGTTCTCATGAGCAACGATAGTGTTAATTACGGGGTATTGCAGCTCAGCCTCATGCAGGTCTATCACTATATCCACCTTTTCATCTTTTATCAGGTTCATAAAGGCATAGCATGTTTTTTCTGTAAGGGTACCATTTGCCCTTCCGGGCCATGCTCTGTTAAGATTCCTTATATCGACATAGGCCAGGTTCTGTCCGCTTGGATAGTGAATAAAAACCTCGGGGTCGGGCCACTGATCAAGCGGATTAGACCACCTGTCGCCCATTCTGAAGGTCTGACCGCCCCATTCTGTAGTAATAGTATATGATGCCGGGTAGGCACCGCTGGGCCTTGTTACAGTGGTACCGCTCCTGTTGGCCGACATAACCACTATAATCCTTCCTTTCTGCATCTCAGCATTTTCGGCTATAATCCATGATGCCAGTCTTCCTGCTGGTTCTTCGGGGTGCGAGCCGCCCAGAACTAGTAATGTTCCGCCAGGTTCCTTCCCTTCAAGGAAATATAAGTTACAGTCATTTATGGTGCCCTTTATTTTATCAAAGTAGTCGCCCAGTGTTTTTACCCTGCTTACATAATCACTTACAACAACAGGTTCTGTCATATGCCTGTGCTGATAGAAAGCTATACCTGATACGACAAGTATCATTATGCCAAAGAGTCCGATAACTGACTTTCTTATTATATCTTTTTTCTTCATGGCACCATCTTATTTTAATAAGAAAATCCTTAGCAGGAAGGGGATCAGGATAATTACCAGCAGAACCTCCTCTTTCCAGTCTTTTGACCTGATAAGGTTATAGATTATCAGTCCGACAATAAAAGCTGCCAGGACGTAGTAGCTTACTGATATTATACTATTTAAAATTTCCATAATCTGCATTTTAAAATCCGGATAAAAATCCAAGTTCGCTGCTAAAGACAACCATCAGTGTACCTGCAATACATATAATTATTGCCGGTACAATACATTTCTTAAGAAATTCCCTGTATGACTCCTTTGGTCCTACCACATTCACCGTCAACCTTCCTATTATTGCTGTTGGAGGAAGCCCATCACCCAGGGGCCATATTATACTCATTCCTGCAAGGGCAATTACAGGATCGAGTCCGATAGAGTTAAACAGAAGAACCAGTGGCACCCCAAATACAGCAGCCGAGCCATACATAAGTACAGATTCTGTAATTGGCAGAAAAATAAACAATCCGCCAATAACCAGGATGGTAGGCAGGGTAATAAAGGTAATGGCCAGGAGTCCCCTCACCCCGGTAAGGGTCATAATCTGCACCAGGATGCCCACACAGGTAAGAGTACCTATAAGTGGTAAAAGCTGCTTTATTGTATCGGCCGATATTTTAAGGATCTTAAGTTTCCTGGGCGATAATACCCATGCCAGCAGTGCGGCCACGATAAACATTAGTGGCAGGCCTACAACGGGAGTATTATGGGGCCACTTACGGCCAATAAATATCAGTCCGAAGAAAGCCAGGAAGGGAATTATTATTCTCCACCAGTTCATTTTTTCAGGAGGACTGGGAAGCTCATCAAATGCCTTATCAACATCAATATCTGTTCCCCGCCAGCCAAGAATAAAAATTGTTGCAACAGCAAGAAGGACACAGGGAATCAGAAGGGGCCAGAAGAACCCTACATAGGGCATATTAACGCCGGCTGCGGTCATCATTGCCCAGAGACTTACCGGAGGGGCAGCAGCACTTAATCCGGCTACAAGAAATATTATAGCTGCTACCTTTATACGCTGTATCCCCATATAGCTTAGAACGACGGCTACCATTCCTCCAGTAATAAGAACCGTAACACTACCTGCACCTGTAAGAGCTCCGGGAAGGAGGAGAAGGAAGGTAAGCAGTAGAAGAAGGATAACTCTGCTTTTATAGAAGCGCTTAATTATTCCTCTGACAGCAAAAGCTACTCCCCCCGACTCCTTCAGAATATTCATAAAGAGAGTTGCGGAGATAAAGATCAGGTTAATATCCATATAGGTAATTGAACCTTCGGCAATATGGCGTACCGGGAACCAGTGGCCCGCTGCCATTGCACCGCCAAGTGCAGCAGCAAGCATTGCAAGCTCTGTCGATAATTTAATTTTAAGAGCGATGATATAGACAAGCACCATCAATCCGAAAATCAAACCAGCAGATAGATACATACTCACAATAATACTATTTAGAGAATATCTTCTGCAAAACCGGAGAGATATCATTATTAAGCTCAAAGGATATCATTGGTATGCCTTTCCCCTTTGAGATTGTTGTAAACCGTCCGTCTGAATCACCCTCTTCCTTAATCAGCAAAAAGTCTGCATTAGGGCATACAGCATCTATCGACAGCTCATCAGAGTTATCGCCGGCCGAGGCTCCTGCCGATCGTCTTGCCATGCCTTCAATATGAGAGCCGATAATGGTTATTCCCTGTTTCTTTGCTTCAGCTATGAGGTCGGCTGTCCTCTTCAGTTCATCATCAACAGATACTCCGGCAGCACCCATTCCTTTAAGACTTGCTCCTGTAACAATTATAAGAGTCTTGTAGGGCTTACCTTCATCTTTCCTTGCTTTAAGATCATCAGCTGTAGCCATTAGATTATAATCGTAATCCAGCTTAAGACGGGTCATAAATATCTTGAGGCGCACCGGACCCGGGCTTTGACCACATGAAGTAAGGAGAGCAGGCTCCTCTGCTGTCTGAGCGAGCATATCGGTCTCAAACATTACTGAGGCTAATAATAAGATAACAGGCAGGTTAATTAATTTTTTCATTTAAGCACCATTTAAGTTTTATGAAATACCTGGTCGCGGGTGATAAATCAATTACATAATCTATCACTATCTATCAAAGTTATTATTTTTTTTACTTATTGATGACTCATGAACATGTTTAGGGACATGAGCTTTGCCCGCCTTCGATAAAACATCAGCAGACAAAGCGGGGTGGATGGGTTTGTATGTATAAATTTAAAATCATAAATTTGGTAGTGAAACCATCCTGAGCCAGATGAGAAACTGGAACCTGGAATATAAGATTAAAGTAAACCGCAGCGGTCTCTGCCAGCAGAGAACGAATAGGCTATAAAAGCCATGGATACTTATTCAGGAATCTTATAACACAATAATAGAAATATATTTTATAATGAATAAACTTATAATTACGGGTAGTAACCTGAAGATTGAAGATGTTGTTAATGTGGCCCGCCATGGTCAGAAGGTAGAGCTTCATCCTGAGGCAGAAGAAAGAATTAATATTTGCAGGGCCATGCTCGAGAAGAAGATTGTGGCAAAGGAAATAATGTATGGTGTAAATACCGGCATAGGAGAATTTTCGGAGGTAGTGCTGGACGACGACCAGGTGAAAGATTTCCAGAAGTACCTGGTATATAATCATGCAGCGGGTATTGGCGATCCGGCTCCAATTGAATATGTAAGAGGAGCCATGCTGGGAAGGATTAACGTTCATGCCCATGGCAACTCAGGCAACAGGCTGGTAATAACCCAAACCCTGGTAGATATGCTTAATAAGGGTGTAACGCCCTTTGTATGTCAGAAAGGATCGGTTGGTGCCTCGGGCGACCTGGCTCCAATGTCGCAGATTGCACTTTTATTGATGGGAGAAGGGAAGGCATATTACAAGGGTGAGCTGCTTGAGGGTAAAGAAGCACTCGACAGGGCCGGTATTGAGGTGCCCGGACTACAGGCAAGAGACGGACTGGCAACGATTAACGGATCGAATGTACTTACAGCCATGAGTGCTATCTGGCTGGCAGATGCAAATAACTGGCTTAAGCAGGCCGAGATAGCTGCATCTATGTCGCTCGAGGCCCTGAAGGCCAATATGAAACCTTATAATCCGCTTTTACATGAGGTAAGGGGATTTAAGGGAGCTGTCAGGTCGGCCAATGCAATTAATAAATGTGTTGCAGGAGGAGATCTTAAAGAAGGAAGGGTAAAGTGTAAGGTACAGGACGCATATTCAATGCGTTCCACCCCACAGGTAATCGGGTCGGCACATGATGCTCTGGCTTATGCCCGCTCCCAGGTGGAGATTGAACTTAACGGAGTGGGTGATAATCCGATATTCTTCCCCGACAAGAACTTACAACTAACGGGTGCAAATTTCCAGGGATCGCCTGTTGCTGTTCCGATGGATATGGCGGGTGCATGTATTACCATGGTATGTGTTATGTCTGAAAGAAGGATGAACAGGCTTAATAATCCTGCCCTCAGTGTTGGTCTGCCCGCTTTCCTTACAAGGGGAGCAGGAATGTTCTCCGGACTGATGCTGAGTCAGTATACTGCAGATATGCAGATAGTTGAACAAAGGATATTATCGGCCCCGGCATCAATTCAGTCTATTCCGGCAGCTGCCGACCAGGAGGACTTTGTATCGATGGGTATGAATACTGCAATTAAGAATTTCCAGATACTTGATAATGCCTATGGTGTGCTTGGCATTGAGTTTATGGCAGCTGCCCAGGCACTTGATTTCAGAAAAGAAGAATATGGCTTTGGGAAGGGAGTTCAGAAGGCTCACGAAGTAATAAGGAAGCATGTTGATTTTCTGGATATCGACCGTCCTCTCTATCCCGATCATACCGCAATGCAGGAGCTTGTTAAGTCGTGTGAGATACTTGAAGAAGTTGAAAAGGAAATTGGAAGCCTTGAATAAAATACGGACAACGGAAAACGGAGACCGATCGGTTTCCGTTATCCCGTATCCGTAGTCCGTTATTCTGTTCTGAATGTATCAACCGGGTTAGAAGTCGCTGCTCTGTAAGACTGGTAAATAATTGCTATCATAGCTACGGCATAGGTCATTAACAGGGCAATGCCAAATATCCACCAGCTAAGTTCAGTCCTGTATGCAAAACTACCCAACCATTTTCTCATAAATATTATAGTAACAGGAACCGAAGCGACAAAAGATATGGCTACCAGTCTTGTAAAATCTGTTGAGAGAAGCCAGATTATCTGAGCTATTCCGGATCCATTAACCTTTCTCAGACCAATCTCTTTTTTTCGCTGCTCTGTAGAGAAAACTGATAAGCCTATCAGGCCAAGGCTACTTACGAAGAAGGCAAACAATGTAAATATGCTAAGTATTTTACCAAGCTGTCTCTCTGCTTCATATTGCTGATCGAGTCTCTGATCAACAAAAGTATAGGAGAATGGCTGCCCCGGAGCGAACTCTTTCCACACCTTCTCAAGGTCTTCAAGCAAAGCGCTGATATCAACATTGGGATTAAGTCTGAGTGATGTGCGGCCTGATGACCTGCCAAGGAAGAATATTTGAGATTCAATAGGAAGGTGTAAAGATTCAAAATGAAAATCTTCTACTACTCCTATTACTTTATATTCTATTAATTCCATCTGCCCAGCAGGATTATAATTTAAAGGCACACCAAAAAGTTTTCCCAGGGGCTCATCCCATCCCAGCTTTTTAGCCGCAGTTTCATTTATTAATAATGACAGGCTATCGGTAGGCATATCTGCTGAAAAATTTCTTCCTGCCGCCAAATGCAAGCCATAGGTTTCAATATAATCAACATCAATAGTCCAATTCTGACAAAGAAACAGATCCTCTGATATTCTGGCGTTCGGGAATACAGAAGAACCATTCCGATTAGATGGTATTGGCAGATAGCCTGAGACTGAAACACATTTTATTGATGGATGTCTTTCCAGTTCCTTTTTAAAAGTAGCAGTCTGACTACCTGGAATAAGGTAGGTATTGTTTACAACCAGTACCTGTTCTTTATCAAATCCAAGTTCCTTATTTTGCATAAATCTCATCTGCTTCGATAGAATAAGTACTGATGAAAGCAAAACCAGCGAGATAAAGAATTGAATTATTACCAGAACAGACCTGAAGTTAAACCTGGAGCTGTTTAACTCAACATCACCTTTCAGTACATGAATCGGCTTAAACGAGGAAAGGTATAATGAAGGATATGCTCCAGCAAAAATGCTTATTAATAAGATCATTCCCAGAACACCAAAAATAAAGGATGCTGAGAAGTAAGATATTGAAAGCTCCTTTGAAGTTAATTCGTTAAAAGATGGTAGAGAGACCTCAACAATGACCATTGCAAGAATAAAAGCAAGAAACACAATTAACAAAGATTCTGCATTAAACTGATTTATAAGCTGTGATCTGGATACTCCATAGGTTTTTCTTACTCCTACCTCCTTCATCCTGGTTATTGATCTTGCTGTGGATAAATTTGTAAAATTTATGCAGGCAATAATGATAATAAAAAGTGCAATTATTCCGAAAATTCTCACAGCATTCATATTCCCTCCTGCCTCCAGTTCATAATCGAGGTTTGATTTTAAATGAATATCAGTTAGTTTAATCAGGGAGTAACTTAATGATGTTCCAGATTCCTTAATCTCCTGCCAGCTCATCCCCAGGGCCTTAGCAGCCTCCTCTGAAATATACTTATCGATTAGCGATTCAAGCTTAGGCTCAAACTCTTCCACACTAACATTGGGACTCAGAAGCAAATATGTAAAGAAATTATTGCTTAGCCACTGACCATTATTAGCCTCATCATTTGAATGAGCGGAGACAATAAAATCAAAATGAAAATGAGAAGCGGCTGGCATATTCTCAAATACACCGGTTACTTCAACCTCTGTCCTGTTATCAAGCAACAGTATTTTCCCAAGAGCTTCTTCATTTCCAAAGTATTTTTTGGCAGCTCTCTCGCTAATTGCAACAGTATTCCTGACTTTCAGGACCTCATCAGGGTCTCCCTCCAAGAGAGGAAAAGAAAATACTTTAAAAAAAGTAGAATCAGCATAGATAAAATCAGGCTCATTGAAGACCTTATCATCATACTCAACTATAAATCCTCCATAAGACCTTAACCTGACAGCATTCTCAACCTCAGGGTAATCCCTTATTGCTGCTTCTGCAAGAGGCGCCGGACATGTTGAACCATAACCCTCTGTGCCATTCATTTGAAAATAGGATGTAACTCTGACTATCCTGTCGGCATTGTCTTGAAATTTATCGTATGATAGCTCATCCACTATCCATAAGACTATAATAATAAAACTGGCCATCCCTACAGCCAGTCCGGCTATGTTAAGGAAGGAAAAAAGTTTGTTTCTCTTGATGACCCTGAAAAGAAGGTTGAAAAATGATTTCATTTCTGTTTATTTTCTGTTTATATATCTGTCCTGCTTTAAAGCAATACATATGCCATAAAACGTAAACAACTATATATCTTATAGATACATAGATACATATCAGTTTAGCAATAATGAAGTGTATGATTTCTTTACACTATGGTGTAAAAAAAGTTTAAATGTCCCGGGCTTG
>CAZWLP010000085.1:0-9580 GCA_964634565.1 uncultured Rikenellaceae bacterium
GCCCTACGCCTGATTCCTCTATTTCTCCTTAAACTTATCTCCGGTTTCCTTAACAATCTTCTCATACCATTCGGCCGGGTAGCCAACATATTCTACTTTTGCATTTACCCTGTTATAGCCTTCCGGTATTTCCTGCTTCTCTTTCTTATTACCATCAAGGTATTTAGCAAAAAGGTAGCCATAGAATTTCTTCCATATCTCCGTGGTTTTATTGCCTGCCATAACTGAATAGTCAGTAAGATATTTTACTGCCAGCTCAGGATCTTCCTGGTATATCTTACTGGCAATTTTATCAATCTCCTGTGTCTCGTCGATATATCCCAGCTCGACCTTCCTCTGTATTGTTTTTATGTCTTCTTCAACGAGCGACCTTTTATTGTAGGCGTAGTTCGATACCTGGTTGAATACCCAGAATGCAGCGTCGTTGGTAAAGTCCATCATATCACCTGTGCCGACAGCATAAGATTCGGGTACCTCTGTCATGCCACAGTACATAGGAGAATAGGCTGTATAATAAGTGTCATCTACACCAAACCATAGTATACCGCCAACAGGATCAGGCAGCCAGCTACGGCATTGGGCCACAAATGAAAATCCTGTTTGCTGGGTGGATATTGCTCTCTCGTTAAAATAGGTTTCGCCATTTACCTCCCATGTCATTGGCCTTGCTCTCATTGTTGAACCAAAGGGTCCAGCGCCAATATCCTTAGACATATCCATAGGTGTATCCTGATAATAGTCTCTCATAAGTTCCATAATATCGTGAACACTGAGTTTCTTATCAGGTTTAATCCAGAGAGGCATTTTGTTTGTAAGGTTTTCGCCCATTGCGTAATCAAGGAACTTATTCATTTCAGAGTTAACCTTGTTAAATCCGGCCCAGACCCTTGCTTCACAAAACCTTGCACCTCCGAAGTCCAGCGGCGCATAAACATCACTGAAGCTAAAGTCTTTATCTTTTCCATTATACCATCCAAAGTCCCTCGCAACATCTATTACATCATAGGCATAGATTGTTTCTATATCCGGGTTGTTAATAAGATCAAATTGTTTTGAGGTAATTGATTTTTTCCCGTCTGCAAGTGGGAAGCTGGTTATCCTTGCCTGGTTGGCATGACCAGAAATATAACCATCAGGAATTCTTCTTGCCACCCAGACTGCTCCTTTTTTACCCGGACCCTTACCTATAAGTTCTAAAATCCATACTTCGTTCGGATCTGCAATTGAGAATGATTCCCCGGAGCTATAATATCCGTAATTATCAACCAGGAATGAAAATGTCTGGATTGCTTCTCTTGCATTTTTGGCACGCTGCAGTGTAATATAGATAAGACTGCCATAGTCAATTATACCTTCAGGATTTCTGAGTTCGCCTCTTCCACCGTAGGTTGTTTCACCAATAGCCAGCTGGTGCTGGTTAATATTGCCCACCACATTGTAGGTATGGCTTACCTGAGGTATCTTACCCAGAAATTTACCCGTGTCCCATTCGTAAACATCGTGCATGCTTCCATCAGGCCAGTCAGTTTCCGGCCAGAAATATAGTTCTCCGTAAAGTACATGAGAGTCTGCCGAATAGGTAATCATAGTTGATCCGTCGGTACTGGCACCCTTACTTACCAGGAAATTGGTACATGCATCGGCTAAAGGCATAGCCAGACCTGCAATCATAATCGCTACAAGAAGCGTTAAACCTGTCTTTTTCATATTCTTACTTATAAATTTTTATTATACAAAAGAGTCAATAATATCTCTTATTTTTCTGATTCTGTTTTCGTCGGCTATCTTTCTGCTGAACTCCTGGATATCCGGAATTCCACCCATAAATATATTTTGTTTTTGATAGCGCATTTTACTGTTTATGGTCCTGTGTCCTGTCAGGTGAAGCTCCACTGCTCCTGTTTCATTAATGATGCCGGCAATATTATTTTCATTTATTCCTGATCCTGGAATAATAATTATTCTGTTACCCGCCTTCTTAATAAGCTCTTTTATCAGATTAATATTGTTAATAACAAGATTTGTGTGCCCTGAAGTCAGAATGCGATGGGCTCCGCATCTGATAATATCTTCCATGGCTGTAAATGGTTCTGATGTCATATCAAATGCCCTGTGGAAGGTTAATGGGAGTGGAGATGCGAGTTCAACCAGTTCTGATGTCCTTGGAATATCAATATGTCCATCAGCAGTCAGGATTCCGGTAACTATTCCGTCTGCGCCTTCTTCTCTGGCAATTCTGATGTCTTCTTTAATAATACTGAACTCGATATCGGAATATAAAAAATCACCTCCCCGTGGTCTTATCATTATATATAGTCCTATATTCAGTTCTTTTCTGGCAATTCTGATCGTTCCCGGTCCCGGAGTGGTTCCTCCTTCATATAGATTGCTGCATAACTCGACTCTGTCGGCTCCCGATCGCTCAGCTATAATTCCCGATTCAACTGAATCGATACAGATTTCAAGTATTCTTTTCAAGATTGTATTTTTGAAAACAGGTCTAAAGGTAGTGATTTTTTTTTCTTAGTTTTGTGACCTGATAAAGTTTGAAATCAGAATATAGTCCAGTTTTTAGAAACCTTATTTTTAAATATATGAAACCTGTAATATTAGTCCTGGCAGCAGGAATGGGAAGCAGATACGGAGGTAATAAGCAACTTGATTCTGTTGGACCCAACGGAGAGACGATAATAGACTATTCAATCTATGATGCAAAAAGGGCAGGCTTTGGAAAGATAGTCTTTGTAATAAGAAGGAACATAGAAGAGCAGTTTATAGAGCAGTTTGTAAAGCCCATGAAGGGAGTTATAGATATCGACTATGTATTCCAGGACCTTGATGATCTGCCTGCCGGATTAAAGCCGGCAGCAGACAGAACTAAACCATGGGGTACAAGTCATGCCATACTTGTGGCAAAGGATAAGATCAAAGAGCCTTTTGGGGTAATAAATTCGGATGATTATTATGGACTGGAAGCATATAAGATATTGTATGATTTTCTTACCGTTAATAATGATGATAATAACTTTTGTATTATAGGATATAAAATGGGTAATACCCTTTCTGAACATGGCGATGTTAACAGGGGTGTCTGTAAGGTAGATAGCAAGGGGCAACTGGTTGATATTGTTGAGACAAGAGAGATCGTTAAAAGGGAAGACGGTATCTTTGCTCCAGGAGCTGACGGTAGCATAATACAATTTAAGCAAGACGATATAGTTTCAATGAACCTATGGGGATTTAAGACATCCTGCTTTAACTACCTCGAGGATGAATTTATTAAGTTTATTAATAGAAATAATTCAAATATTAAGGCAGAGCTGGATATTCCTACTTCAATGGATGTTTTTGTAAAGAAGGGCGAAATAGTAATTGATGTGCTGATGACTGATTCGAAATGGATGGGAGTTACATATCAGAAAGATAAGCCCTTTGTTATTGAGGGTATTAAAAGAATGATATCTGCAGGAGTATATCCCGAAAAGCTCTGGGCTTAGATTGTGCTTTACCAGAAAAAGGTCGTTTCAAAAATCCTTTGATTGCCACATGCATCCTGAACAGTAAGTTCAAGACTGTGTCTTATATTGTGTTCAAGATTATTTTTTTTGAAATTGTACTTTATCAAATCATTTTTGGGGTCCCATTCAAATAGAGCCCAGTTGCCATCTATCAGGCCAACATATTCTGATATCCCGCTGAAATCGTCTTTTATACTTAAGCGCAGCTCTCCGAGTCCCTTTAAGTTGCTTTCCGGTGAGAAGTTCAGGGCTTCAATCTCCGGTGCAATAGTATCCATGCCTATTGAATAAATACCAAAATCTCTTACAAATGCAGTAATAAAGCCCTCTCTGTAATCTCCTCCGACAAATGAGGCTTCATTATTATTAATTGATACGATACATGCCCGTGAGAGAAGCGTGGTGTCGGTTATTGCTGGCTTTATAGATAGCTCGAAGAATTTGTGTACAGGTACCGTAGGTGTATGCAAAAAGTGTATATCTGCAAGAAGAGTGCTATCGCCTGGTATTTTTTTATAGTCGAATGTTATAGTGTCATAAAAAGAATATTCAGGGAAAGATATTTTTATGTCGTGGTGAATAAATTCATTTTTCCTGTTATATGGCATAAGCTTACCTGCTTCTTTTATTTCACTTTCCAGAACAGCTATAGACGAATCTTTCTGTGCAGTAAAATTTACTCTGGATTGGTTTCCGGAATAATCACCTGCAATAATTACAATACTGTGTGGTTTATAATCAGGGAAACTGATTTTTCCGCCCTTGCTAACATTGTCATATATAGACAGCTTATTATTGGGCGATAAGAAAGCTTTTTGAATATATGTGCCTGTTTTGGTATATTCTTCATAGTCAATATGGCTGTTAATATACCTGGTATTACTGAAGGAGAATTCATCAAGTTTATGTCTGTAGATAAGGATGGTGTCGACAAACACTTCAAGCGACCTGATGCCACACTTGTTCCAGCTACCATTCAGAAAATCCCAGGCAGTAAGACCAATACCAAATTCGCCACTTACACTGACAGGCCTGTCAGAGCTGATTATGTAATTGCCTTTTGAGCCTGTAAGGGTATAAAAACTTTTCTCCCTGCTGCCTTCAACCCTCGAATTTTTACCAAGGGGATAAACAGTGAGTTGCTTAAGTACAGGCTTTATATCATCTGTAATATTAAAAAACTGTATTGGATCGACAGGATTTTCATTTGATGATTTTCTAACCTCAAAATGCAGGTGTGGACCCATTGACGCTCCGGAATTGCCAGAATAAGCAATTACCTGCCCCTGCCTGACGATAAAAGTCTTACTGTCTGGAAGAATATTTACGCTGAAGCTATTATTTTTATACTGATAATCAGTAACATAGCTCTCTATCTCGGGAATAAACCTGTCGAGATGACCGTATACAGTCGAATAGCCATTATTATGTCTTATATAGATAGCATTCCCGAATCCACCTGGACTAACACTTATCCTGTAAATATATCCGTCTGCAACAGAGTGTACTTTTTTGCCGGTAACACCGTTGGTTTTGAAGTCTATACCTGAATGAAAATGCCCGGGCCTGAGTTCTCCAAAGTTAGCTGAAAGTGTAAGGGGAATTTCAAGAGGAGATGTAAAAAACTCTTTTTTATCACCCTCCACAAAACCAAATAATAATATAACAAGAAATATAGCTTTGAACATCATCCCCTAAAATTTACCTTAGCGTACAAAACTATTATATAAGCAACGCTTCACAAACAATATTCATCATTTTTTTGAAAATACAACTATCTATGGTATTTTTGCGTTATAATAGTGTGTAGTATGGCCGGACACGAACTGGACGAGTTGATACATTTAAAAAGCAGGGTAGCAGAGTTAATTAAAAGTTATAAGGCTTTAAGTTATGAACTCGCATCGGTAAGGTCAGAAAAGGAGGCTCTCAGCAGGGAGCTTGAAGTTAAGGAAGCAGAATTAGTTAATGTAAAAAGAGAATTTGACAGAGTAAAGTTATCCGGGGCGATACTAGGCGATGGGAATGAGTCCCAGGATGCGAGAAAACGGATAAACGAATTAGTGCGGGAAATTGATAATTGTATTGCTCTTTTAAATAATATATAGGCAATGGATGATAAGCTTTCGATCAGAGTAAATGTTGCTGACAGGTATTATCCATTAAAGATTGACAGAGACAACGAAGAGGATATCAGGAAGGCTGCCAGACTCATTAATGAAAAGGTTTTGCAGTACAAACAAAAATATGTTGACAAAGATATCCAGGATTTTTTAGCAATGGCATCGCTGCAATATGTGATAAGGATGCTTGAGCTGGAGAATAATAGCGAGAAGGAAGATTTATCTGAGTCTCTTAAGGAATTAACATCAGACATTGATGAAATTCTTGGAAAAAAGAGTAGTGAAGTTCTTTAAAATATGTTGAAATTGCCCGCAATGTTTCTTCATTCATTTTTGAAACTCAACACTTTAAAAATTGGAGTGAAGCTTAGTTTGACCAGGACAGGCCTCGTTTTCGGTTAGCCGAAAATCACGAGTAATCGTGACAGTGGAAGTCCGATCCAGACTGGCAGCTCCTTCCATTTAGATATGGGGTTTTTAAAAAGCTGAGGAGACATTTGCGGGTTTTTTATTTAAAAACGGGATATATGAGTGAAATAATTTTAGCCGGAATAACATTTGGATTGCCTGATCTATTAATTTGTGCTGGAATTTTTGTTGGAGGATCTGTTATTTCTTATTTCTTATGGCAGTCTTTACTAAGAGCCAGGAGTAAGAAAATAATAGGTGAAGCTGAATCGGAGGCCGAAGTTATGAAGAAAGAGAAGATTCTTCAGGCCAAAGAGAAGTTTCTGCAACTTAAGTCAGAGCATGAAAAATTTATCGGGGAGAGAAATAATAAGATAGCACAGGCCGAAAACAGAATTAAGCAGAAGGAGATGAGTCTCTCTCAGAAAATGGAAGAGAGTCAGCGCAAGCAAAATGAGATCAGTGCTATTCGTGAAAATTTATCTAATCAACTTGAATTAGTTGAGAAGAAGAGCGATGAACTGCAAAGATTGCATAAACAACAGGTTGAGCAACTTGAAGCTATCTCCAGTTTATCCGCAGATGAAGCTAAGGAACAACTTATTGAATCGCTGAAAGAGGAAGCAAAAACTGATGCTATGTCCTATATTAATGAGATAATGGACGAAGCAAAGATGACTGCCAATAAGGAAGCAAAAAGAATTGTTGTTCAGACAATACAAAGAGTGGCAACAGAGGTTGTAGTTGAAAATTCAGTTACAGTATTTCATATTGAGTCGGATGAAATAAAGGGACGTATAATTGGCCGTGAAGGCAGGAATATAAGGGCTCTGGAGGCAGCAACAGGTGTGGAAATTGTGGTAGATGACACTCCTGAGGCAATTGTTCTTTCAGCTTTCGATCCGGTAAGAAGAGAGATCGCAAGACTCGCTCTTCACCAACTGGTATCAGATGGCAGGATACACCCCGCCCGGATAGAGGAGGTTGTAGAGAAAACTCAAAAACAGATCGAAGAAGAGCTTATTGAAACAGGAAAAAGAACAGCGATCGATCTTGGAATACACGGATTACACCCTGAACTGATAAGGTTAGTGGGAAAGATGAAGTACAGATCTTCTTATGGACAGAACCTGTTACAGCACTCCAGGGAGGTGGCAAATCTTTGTTCGATAATGGCTGCAGAGCTTGGACTGAATCCTAAGCTTGCAAAAAGGGCCGGTTTATTACACGACCTTGGTAAAGTATCAGACGAGGAACCTGAACTTCCACATGCTGTTTATGGAATGAAACTGGCCGAAAAGTACAAGGAGAAACCTGAAGTATATAATGCAATAGGTGCTCACCACGATGAAGTCGAGATGACTTCGCTTATTGCTCCTGTAGTTCAGGTCTGTGACGCTATTTCAGGAGCAAGGCCAGGTGCCAGGAGAGAAGTGGTTGAACTCTATATTAAGAGGCTGAAAGAGCTTGAATCTGTAGCACTTCAGTATCCGGGTGTACTTAAGACTTATGCAATTCAGGCAGGAAGGGAATTAAGAGTTATTGTTGGAGCAGAATCAGTATCTGATAAGGATGCTGAGAACCTGTCAGCTGAGATTGCAAGGAAGATACAGGATGAGATGACATACCCAGGTCAGGTTAAAATTACTGTAATAAGGGAAACACGAGCAGTAAATTACGCCAAGTAAGTCAGAGGGTTAATAATACAAAACGGGGTGCATCTATAACAGATACACCTCGTTTTTATTAGTCTGAAAACTAAATATTTTTAAGTACAATCTTTGCAAGATTCACTATGCTTGTATGATAATCGTTAAGGAACTTACCTGTAATCCTGTTGCCAATAACAGAACAGATCGTGAGTGCCTTGTGGCCAAGCATCTTAGAAAGTCCGTATATGGCTGAACTTTCCATTTCGTAATTGCATATCATCTCTTTATTATACCTGAAAGATTCAATCCTGTCGTTAATGTCGGGCATATACAAATCAAGAGCAAGCCTTCTGCCCTGTGGAGCATAAAAGCCGGGGGCAGAGATTGTTAGTCCGTCTGCAAGGCCAAGCGCCTTAAACCTGTTAAATAGCTCAGCATCAGAATCTATAATATAGGGTGTTGAAAGCCTGTCAGACCAGGCCAGATGTTTCATAAGGGCAGTTTCGAAGGCCTGATCGCTATACGATTCTATGTCAGAATAGTAGTTCATAACATTATCAAAACCAATTGCTTTTCTCGAAATCAGGTAGCTTCCGGGCTCTATATCAGGCTGTAATCCTCCTGAGGTTCCAAGTCTGACAATATTCAGTACCCGCTTTTCTTTGTTTCTTTTTTTTGTCTTCAGATCACAATTAACTGCTGCATCGAGTTCGTTTACCAAAATATCAATATTATCGGTGCCTATGCCACTGGAGATAACTGTTATTTCTTTTGCATCATAATATCCGGTAATGGTATGAAATTCCCTGTTGGATTTTTTAATTCTAATTGAATTCATCAGTGATGCAATTAGCTCAACTCTGCCAGGATCGCCGACAATTATAATCTTATCTGCAATATCGCTACCTGACAGATGAAGATGAAAAATTGTATTGTCGTTGTTTGTTATAAGTTCCGTCTGTTTCATAAAAATCTTTTTCCTGATACACAAATGTAGGGATCATATGCTGATTTACAATTATAAAAAAGTCATAATTTCTTACGACAGCCATTTAATTTAGACTAAATTTGCAGAACAAAATAAAAGAGAAATAAACTAAAATTTAGATATGATGAAACAAAAACAGACATTTATTGTAACAATTTCTATTGTGGTTGTTATGTTACTCGTTTTCGGAAGCAGGATGTTTTACGTGATTAAGCCGGGTGAAAGAGCAGTTATCTTCCATACAATTTCTGGTTTCCTGGATAAGGAGAACATAGTTGGTACCGGTCTTAAGATGGTTGCTCCATGGAATTCACTATATAAATATGATGTAAAGGAGCAGAAGAGCGAAGAGACTATGGACGTGCTGGATAAGAATGGATTATCTATTAAAGTAGACATAACAGTTCGTTTTAATCCTAAATACGACAGAATAGGTGACCTTCACGAGATATTTGGAACAACATATGTTCAGAGACTTGTAGTTCCGGAAGTAAGATCCACTGTCAGACAGGTAACAGGCAGGTACACGGCTGAGGAAATATATTCAACAAAAAGGAGTGAGGTTGAATCAGCAATAATTGAGGAGACAGGGATTATTCTTGACAAGAATAATATTGTTATGCAAGCCCTTCTAATCAGATCAATTGTTTTGCCTAATGATATTATTACTGCTATCGAAAGTAAACTTACTCGTGAGCAGGAAGCTCTGGCGATGAAGTTTATAAATGAGAGGGAACGGCTGGAAGCTGACAGGAAACAAATCGAGGCTAATGGTATTGCAAATTATAACCGCACACTTAGCGCCAGTTTGACAGATAAAATTCTTACCATGAAAGGTATTGATGCAACTCTTAAATTAGCTGAATCACCTAATACCAAGGTTGTTGTTGT
>CAZWLP010000086.1:0-9380 GCA_964634565.1 uncultured Rikenellaceae bacterium
TAATTACGTAATTAATTATGTAATTATTTCACCAATAAGACTAAATTTATGAAATAACTCCCTGCTTTGTCCGCCGAAGCCAGAGCACTCGGGGCGACGGCGGGCTCCCTGCTCCCTGCACCCTGCTCCCTGCACACAGATTCCTCTCTTCGCCCGGAATGACAAACATACCTGCTCTCTACCAGGCCTTAACTGTATTATAGAGGGTATCCCGTTCAATAGGTTCAAAGCCGGCATCCTTAATAAGCTTCGTAAGATTCTCAGTGCTCATCGTTGGTTTCTGATCTTCGGCTCCGGCCATGGAGTATATTTTTGTTGTATCGTCGATAGTTCCGTCTACATCATCTACTCCGAATGAAAGTGAAAGTTGTGTTGATTCTCTTCCCAGTGCAGGCCAGTATGCTTTAAGGTGAGGTATATTATCAAGGAAGATGCGCGATACTGCAAAGTTTTTCATGTCTTCTATTATCGATACCTCAGCAATATGCGACATATGGTTATTTTCTTTCTTGAATTTAAGAGGAATAAAGGTATTGAAGCCACCTGTCATGTCCTGCAGTTTTCTTAAGCGGTCGAGGTGGTCGATACGGTGTTTATAAGTTTCAATATGACCATAGAGGATGGTTGCATTTGAAGGTATACCTGTTTTATGAGCTGTTTTATGGATCTCCAGCCACATGTCGGAGGTTGATTTATCGTCACATATCTTTTTCCTGATCTCTTCATCAAAGATCTCCGCACCTCCGCCAGGTATCGAATCCAATCCATATTCCTTAAGCTCAGCAAGCCCGTCAGCAAGAGTCATACCGGCTTTTTGGATCATATAATCCAGTTCAATTGCCGAAAAGGCTTTTATATGAAGTTCCGGTCTGTGCTTCTTGATCATCCTGAGTACCTCACCATAGTAATGAAGATCGTGGGAGGGATGAACGCCGCCAACAATATGAACTTCTGTTACCGGTTTATTATCGAATGATTTTACTATATCAAGCATCTCTTCGGGCGAATAATCCCAGCTGTCGGGACTGTTTGCCGGTTTTCTATACGAACAAAATTTACAGTTGTAGATACAAATATTTGTAGGCTCGATATGAAAATTACGATTGAAAAATACTTTTTTGTTGTTATATCTCTGTCTTACCAGACTGGCAAGCACGCCCAGCAAGGCCAGATTATTACAATTAAACAGAGATATTCCGTCTTCGACCGAAATCCTTTCTTTCCGGATAATTTTTTCAGCTATTGATTTAATGTTGGAGTCGAGACTCTCAAGCAGTGTAAGCGGTACCAAGATTTCAGATTTTTTTGTGAGTTACAAATTTAGGAAATAATTTATGTTAATAGTATCACACGACTTTTTTGAAAATAAAAAACCCTGACTACAAAGGCCAGGGTTAAATATTATATGTTTTGCTTATTCTATTGTTTGTGACTTGCTTCGTCAGAAACAGTAAGCTTTTTTCTTCCTTTTGCTCTCCTGTTAGCAACTATCTTTTGTCCGTTAGGAGTAGACATTCTCTCTCTGAAACCATGCTTGTTGGCTCTTTTTCTTTTCGAAGGTTGAAATGTTCTTTTCATTTTATCCTGTTTTTCCTGAGTTCTGTTCTATCAATTTGAGAGTGCAAAAGTAACATTATTTTCACAAATAAAAGAATTATATGTGAAATTTTTAATCGATGATCAGAGGGGAAGGTGTACGATTTTCTTTTCATTGAAGAAGCTCTCATTGAAATAGTTACTCAGGGGATAGATTGTAAGCTGATCTCTGAATACCTCGAGTTCTTCTATCAGATCGCCACCCTTTAAATACAGGATCCCGTTTTTCAGTGAGTTCTTCTGCTGTGCTTTTATCATATTTTTTGTCCATGATACAAATCTTGGAAGGGCAGTTACGGCCCTGCTAACAATAAAATCGTATTTGCTATCAATATTTTCCGCTCTTTCACAGATCACCTTTACATTATCAAGCTTCAGGGTTTCGGCAACAGATTTTACAACAAGTGTTTTCTTACGTATCGAATCCACCAGAGTGAAGTGTGTCTTCGGGAATAGTATTGCAAGGGGAATACCTGGAAACCCTCCTCCCGTACCTATATCTATTATTTCGCTTCCATCGGTAAACAGCACAACTTTAGCGATCGATAATGAGTGAAGGAGGTGATGTGTATTAAAATTATCAATATCTTTTCTTGATATCACATTTATTTTATTGTTCCAGTCTTTATACAGCTCTTCCAGGCTGAGTAACTTTTTAAGCCGTGATTCCGGGAGATTATCAAAGTATCTGGTAAGAGTCTCTTCCATCAGTGAGAATCGGTTTTTTTCAGGATATTGTACAGCAGTTCCTTAGCCCTGAAAATCTGCGCTTTTACGGTACCAAGAGGTATATTAAGCTCATTAGCTATTTCCTCGTAGGAATACTCCTTGAAAAAGCGTAGCTCTATCAGCTTTTTATACTGTGGCTTAAGTTGTGATACAACGTACTTCAGGTGTTTTATCTTTTGTTGTTTTATAAGCTCTTCTTCGGGGTCGGGAGTGTTCGACTGCAAATTACTGGCTGGATTTTCCTGTTCGTTCTGTGCCTGGTCGATAGCTGCAGGCGCACTTTTCTTCTTTCTTATAAAATCTATGCAATTATTGGTTGCGATCCTGAAAAGCCAGGTGCTGAAAGCGTAGTTAGGTGTATATAGATTGATGTTCTTAAAGGCTTTACCGAAGGCCTCGATTGTCAGGTCGTCGGCATCGGAAGGATTATTGACCATCTTCAGAAGCATATAATAGATTGAATCCTTATATCTGTTCATCAGGTCGGCAAAGGCTTTTTCGTTACCGCTTCTGGCTAAAATAACCAGCCTCAGATCCTGTTTAGCCTTGTCAGATAGTTCAGGATTTATTTCCATTCGTAGCTTCGGTTTCTGTTTCTCCTTGTTATTGCCAGGAAATAACAATTTATAAAAGGGGAGAAGATATCAAACAGAAGCGAAAATAGCAATAAATCCTTTTCATTCAAAGCTTTTTGAACGATCCTGAAGACGATGGTTTTTGTGATCAGGACAGTTCCGAATAATATAAGAGGAATCAGCCATGCCGATGAACTTATCATCAGAATGATAAAAAGGACGAAGAATACTATCCTTGAAAGAGGTTCTGTAATCAACAGTGCTTTAGAAGATGCAGTATAATGTGGTGTGGTAGAAAGATGCCTGGCTTTTTGTTTTGTCAAGGCGGCAAAACTGTTGGCAGGAATTGAACGTGTAAACGAATTCAGTGATTTTTCAACGCTGCAATTACTGCCTGTTGCAAGTTTATTTATAAAAAGATCGTCGTCACCCGATTGCAGGTTTATATAAGGACCAAAGCCCTTATTCTCAAAGAAGATTGATTTTTTATAGGCCAGATTTCTTCCAACACCCATATAGGGTATGCCTGCAAGAGCCATTCCCATATATTGCATTGCTGTGCGCATGGTATCAAACCTGATATATTTATTCAGTATTCCTTTTTCCCGGAGGTAACCACCATATCCCAGAACAAAGCCTTTTTCCTTACTGAAGTTTCTGGCCATAAGGCGAATCCAGTCCTGTGATACCGGCTGGCAATCTGCATCAGTCATTAATAGATATTCATATTTTGCAGCCTTAATTCCAAGAAAGAGAGCCATCTTTTTGCTATGAGCCAGGCTGGCATCCTTATGAATAGTAGTTACTCTAAGATGAGCATATTGTTGTTCGAAGATCTTCAGAATATCTTCAGTGTCATCATCTGAACAATCGTTAACCACTATAACTTCAAATTCGGGATAATCCTGTTCAAGTACTGCCGGCAGAAAGGTTTTCAGATTTTCAGCCTCATTCTTAGCACATATTATTACAGATACTCCCTGTTTGACTCTTTTACTTTTTTTATCGCCATTCTTGTTAGTTCTTACCCTGCTATAGAAGAATAAATAATATATAAGCTGAATAAGCACGCTAAGTACAAATATCGAAAACAGGATCAGTCCTGTAATATTATCGGGGAGTTCAAACATAGATTCTTCTTATTATAAAGGGCAATATTAGTAAGAATCATGGATGCGACAAAATAGGAAAGCAGTAATAGTTTAAGTTTTTTCCACCGTCCCTGTTTTATGGAGCAGTTCAATACATTACCTTTGTACAAATTTTGCAATACGTTTTGAATGTTCAGAATAGAAAACAGTGATAAATCATCGTCAGCCAGGGCAGGTATCCTTAAAACCGATCATGGTGATATTTTAACCCCGATATTTATGCCTGTTGGCACAGCGGCAACTGTAAAGGGAGTATTACAGCGAGACCTGACTGAAGAGGTAAATGCCGAAATTATACTTGGGAATACTTATCATCTCTATCTCAGGCCCGGTATGGAGATAATGAAGCAGGCCGGAGGTTTACACCGGTTTATGGGGTGGGAGAGGGCCCTGCTGACTGATTCGGGTGGCTACCAGGTTTTTTCACTTTCGGAGAATAGAAAACTAAGCGAGGAAGGTGCGATTTTTAAGTCTCATATCGACGGATCTGCTCACAGTTTTACACCCGAAAATGTAGTGGATATTCAGCGTATTATTGGCGCAGATATTATTATGGCTTTTGATGAATGCACTCCTTACCCATGCGATTATAGGGAAGCGCAAAAATCAATGAATCTGACTCATCGGTGGCTTTCGAGAGTAGTCGACCGCTATAACAATACAGAACCTTTGTACGGGCACACTCAGATGCTTTTCCCAATAGTCCAGGGAAGCGTATATCCTGACCTTCGCCGCGAGTCGGCAGAAGTAATCGCGTCGAAAGATATGCCAGGTAATGCTATTGGCGGACTTTCTGTGGGTGAGCCTGCCGAAGATATGTACAGTATGATAGAAGTCGTAAACGAGATACTTCCCAAAGACAAACCACGTTATCTGATGGGAGTAGGCACTCCGGTAAATATTCTTGAGTCAATAGAGAGGGGTGTTGATATGTTTGATTGTGTAATGCCAACAAGAAACGGAAGAAACGGAATGCTTTTTACTGAAGAGGGCATTATTAATATCAGGAATAGGAAGTGGATTAATGATTTTTCTCCTATTGATGATTCAGGAAGCTCATCTTTAGGAAAATTTTATACTAAAGCATATCTTCGTCACCTGATTATTTCCGGAGAATTACTCGGCGCCCAGATAGCAAGCATTCATAACCTTTCATTCTATCTGAGGCTGGTTCGTGAAGCACGAAAAATGATTATGGAAGGATCCTTCTCCACATGGAAGAGTTCTATGATTAAGAAACTTGGACGAAGATTATGAAGAAGCCGGATCTGAAAGTACTGGATGTATATATCGTTAAGAAGTTCCTTGGGACCTTTATTGTTGCAATAGTCCTGATTATGAGTATTGCGGTAATTTTCGACTTCTCTGAGAAGATCGACGATTTTATGAGTAAGGAGGCTCCTGCCAGGGCAATAATCTTTGATTACTACCTTAATTTTATTCCTTTTTTCGCCACCCTTTTTTCGCCACTTTTTACCTTTATTACGGTAATATACTTTACTTCGAGGATGGCTTATAATAGTGAGATTATCGCTATTCTGAGCAGCGGAGTCAGTTTCAGAAGGCTGATGCTTCCCTACTTCTATTCGGCTCTTCTGATTGCTGTTGTTGCTTTTCTTCTGACTAATTTTGTTATCCCTCATGCAAATCTTATACGAACGGAGTTTGAGGGGAAGTATTACAAACCCCGGCCAAGATATACTGCCCGTGATATTCACAGACAGGTATATCCCAACGTATTTGCATATATGGAGACTTATACAACAACATCGATGGTTGGCAGGAATTTTACCCTTGAAAGGTTTAATGAAAAGGGTCAGCTGGAGTCGAAGCTTTCAGCCTATTATGTTAAATGGGACTCAACAATCAATAAGTGGGCAGCGAGAAACTATACTATCAGAGATATTGTTGATGGGAAGGAAACTCTCAGATCAGGCTTAAGAATTGATACAGCGCTTACTATTACACCTGAAGATTTTGCCAGGAGAGAGACCTTTGTCGAGACAATGAATTACAGGGAGCTGCATGATGAGATCGATCTGCTGAAGCTGCAGGGAAGTGATGAGATCAAATTGTTGCTTAATGAGAATCATAAAAGAATATCCAATCCATTCTCTGTCTTTATACTTACCCTGATCGGAGTTTCTGTCTCTTCACGTAAAGCAAGGGGAGGGATAGGCGTGCAGATAGGTTTTGGACTGGCACTTAGCTTTATTTATATCTTCCTTATGCAGTTCGCAACTCAATTTTCACTAAAAGGAAATCTTGATCCTATGCTCGCTATGTGGCTGCCAAATATTATCTTCTTGCTTATAGCTCTGTTTCTGTATAAATCAGCTCCAAAGTAAGCATGATTCGAAAAACATATTACCTGCAAGTAATATATTATTAATAAGTTAATAAATATGGATTTTCTTGTATGATTCAGCGTTCGAAAAAAACTGATATAAATTCTTGTTTGATTCAGGCATATTCTTTAATGTTGTACCTGAGAAATGAGAAAAATGCAGATAGATAATTCCTACAAAAAGACAACTAATTATGGCAATAAGTAAAAAGACTCGTGAACTGCATGAGAAGCGTGATAAGCTCCTGATGGGAGGTGGCGAGAAGGCTATCGAGAAGCAAAAGGCAATGGGTAAGAGGACGGCACGTGAGAGGATACTTGCCCTGCTTGATGATGATTCATTTAATGAGTATGATATATTTGTTGAACACCTTGCACGCGACTTTGATATGCAGAGTAAAGGCCTGCCCGGCGATGGTGTTGTTATTGGAACCGGGACAATTATGAAAGCTCCTGTAGCCATTTACGCTCAGGATTTTACTGTTGCAGGAGGTTCTCTCGGTCTGGCTCACTCAAGAAAAATTACAAAGATAATGGACCACGCCCTGAAGATGAGGATTCCGCTGATTGGAATTAACGACTCGGGTGGTGCCAGGATACAGGAAGGAGTTAATAGTCTTGCAGGTTATGGTGAGATATTTTTCAGAAACACTCTTTCCAGTGGTGTTATACCACAGCTTTCAGTTATTCTCGGTCCCTGTGCCGGGGGAGCAGTTTATTCGCCTGCCCTCACCGATTTTGTATTTGTGGTAAATAATATCTCAAAAATGTTTATTACCGGTCCTGAAGTAATCAGAACTGTACTGGGTGAAGAAATTTCTATGGAAAATCTTGGAGGCGCATGGGTTCATAGCGAGACAACAGGTAATGCTCATTTCTATTCTGAAAGTGAGGATGAATGTTTTGAACAGATTAAGCAGCTGGTAAGTTATATTCCATGGAACAATATGAATAAGGCGAAGCCATTTGAGCCAAAGGAACCTCTTAAAACATTTGATATTGATAGTATTGTTCCTGATGACCCGACTCTTCCTTATGATGTAAAAGATGTAATAAAGGCAGTTGTAGATGGCTCAGAATTTTTTGAAGTACAGGATCTCTGGGCAAAAAATATTGTAATAGGCTTTGGGCGGATAGATGGAAACACCATTGGCTTTGTTGCCAACCAGCCAAATGAGATGGCAGGTGTACTCGATGTTGATTCAAGTGATAAGGCCGCAAGATTTATAAGATATTGTGACGCTTTCAGTATTCCGATAGTAACCTTTGTCGACCTGCCGGGTTATTTACCCGGAGTAGACCAGGAACATGCAGGAGTTATAAGGCATGGCGCAAAAGTTCTCTATGCTTATTCTGAAGCTACCGTTCCGAAAGTAACGGTTATACTCAGAAAAGCCTACGGAGGTGGTTATATTGCAATGGGATCGAGACATCTCAGGGCAGACTTTGTTTTTGCATGGCCAGGTGCTGAGATTGCAGTTATGGGTCCTGAAGGAGCAGCGAATATTATCTTCAGAAAGGAAATTGCAGCTGCCGAGGATCCTGATAAGATGAGGAAGGAGAAGGTGGAGGAATATAAGACAAAATTTGCCAATCCATATGTTGCTGCTGCGCGTGGTTATGTAGATTCTGTTATCGATCCTTCTGAAACCCGAAAGTTACTTATTCATGCTATCAGCGTGTCCGGAAATAAATCAGTATTTCTGCCGAAGAAGAAGCATGGGATTCCACCATTTTAATCTTTCTTAATAAAGTCTGAAATGAGTAAAAAAGAGCAAGAATATGAGAATCTGAACATAGATCAGACGATCTATAAAACAAACTTAAGCAAGAAGTTTAAGGAAAGGATTGCATACAGGAAGCCGGATGTAAGCAAGATTAATTGCTTTATTCCAGGTACCATTGTAGAAATTCTGGTGGAAGTCGGACAGGAAGTTGAGGAAGGACAGGATCTGCTGATACTTGAAGCAATGAAGATGAAGAACAGGATAAAAAGTCCTGCCTCGGGAAAGATTCGAAGGATTAAGGTTAAAGAGGGGCAAAGAGTACCAAAGGGGGAACTTCTGATTGTTTTGATCTGATTTTTACATTACTCCCTTCCAGGTCCAGTAATCAGGAAAAATATTTACGGGTACCTTATCACGAAAAATACCGTAGATCGATGATCCGCTTCCACTCATTGAGCTGTATAGGGCACCCTGTCTGTACAGCTCTTTTTTAATTTCGCCAATAAGGGGAAATTTATTGAATATAACTGGCTCAAAATCATTTACCAATTTATCCTTCCACTCTTCTAAAGGCAGATCATAAATATTTGTCAGAGGCAATGCCCTTTTCTCTGGTTTTGTTGCTGCATATGCTTCGCCGGTATTAATATGGATGCCTGGATTAACAAGTAAGATATTATATCCATCCAGTCTGGCTGAAACTTTTTTAAGCTTCTCTCCCCTGCCACTTGCATGGGAGGGTATATTGCTTATAAAGAAGGGACAATCTGAACCAAGCTCTTCTGCCATGGCAGTGAGTTCTTTATTACAAAGCCCGATTCTAAAATAGCGATTAAGATACCTTAGCATAAAAGATGCGTCTGATGATCCACCGCCCAGTCCTGATCCCGGTGGTATTGCTTTATGCAGATGGATCTTTAGTGCCGGGATACTATACTTTTTGCGAATAAGGTTAACGGCCTTCATTACAAGATTATCGGCCATCGAACATGCTGTATCATAGCCAGTCTGAGTAAACTCATCACTGTCCCTGCCATCTTCCTGCATCACAAACTCGCAGACATCCTTTATGCCAACAGGATAGAAGATCGTTTCAATATTATGAAAACCATCTTCTCTCTTGGAGCTAATCCAGAGACCAATATTGATTTTGGCATTCGGGAAAATAGTCATTTGTATACTTTTTCAGGCATAAATATAGGAATAATAGTTAATGGTTAGTTGTTCGCTGTCGCTCACGTTATTTGTTCGCTGT
>CAZWLP010000087.1:0-9170 GCA_964634565.1 uncultured Rikenellaceae bacterium
AGCTGGTTTTATCACCTACAAGGACATATGCTCCGGTAGTAAAAAAGATACTTGAAAATTACAGAAAAGATATTCACGGGATGATTCATTGTTCTGGGGGAGCACAGACCAAAGTTTTGAATTTTATTGACAGATTACATATAGTAAAGGATAATATGTTTCCGCTACCACCCCTTTTCAGGATAATACAGAAAGAATCCGGATCTGATTGGAAGGAGATGTACAGGGTTTTTAATATGGGACACCGCTTTGAAATATATCTGCCAGCAGCTATTGCCCCTGAGATTATAAATATAGCAGCAGACTTTATGCTTGATGCGAGAATAATCGGTCACTGTAACTGGTTCTCTGGCAAGAAACTTACTATCACCGACGAAAACGGTGTGTTTGATTATTAAATTCAATTTACCCATGACAAATAATGTGATCCTTGATAAACTCAAGGGAGTAAAAGAGAGGTTTGAAGAAGTTGGCAGGTTAATTACAGAGCCTGATGTGATAAAAGATATGGATCGTTATATAAGGCTCAATAAGGAATATAAGGAGCTTGAGCCCATTATCACAGCTTATAATGAATACTACGATGTAGTAAGTAATATTGAATCTGCAAAAGATATTCTGGGGACAGAGAAGGATGAGGAAATGCGGGAGATGGCCAAGATGGAACTCGATGAGCTAAATTCAAAGCTGCCTTCAATGGAAGAAGAGATAAAATTACTCTTACTTCCAACTGATCCGGAGGATGAGAAAAATGCAGTTGTCGAGATCCGGGCAGGTACAGGAGGAGATGAAGCTTCAATATTTGCCGGCGACCTTTACAGAATGTATACGAAATTCTGTGAAGACAAAAAATGGAAAATTGATGTTACGAATATTACAGAAGGAACAGTCGGGGGATATAAGGAAATAGTATTTAGTGTATCAGGGAATGGTGTTTACGGAATAATGAAATATGAATCTGGTGTTCACAGGGTTCAAAGAGTCCCTCAGACTGAAACACAGGGAAGGGTACATACATCGGCTGCAACTGTAGCTGTTTTGCCGGAAGCTGGAGAGTTTGATATTGTTGTTAAGCCCGAAGATATAAGGAAAGATACTTATTGCTCATCCGGGCCAGGCGGACAATCCGTTAATACAACTTATTCTGCAATCAGACTTACCCATATTCCTTCGGGAATTGTTGTAACCTGCCAGGATGAGAAGTCACAGCTTAAAAATCTCGACAAGGCTATGAAGGAGTTGAGAACAAGACTATATAATCTTGAATATCAGAAATATCTTGATGAAATATCTTCAAAAAGAAAAACAATGGTTTCGTCTGGCGATCGTTCTGCGAAGATACGTACATATAATTATCCGCAGGGAAGGGTTACAGACCACAGGATAAACCTTACCCTGTATAATTTGCTTTCAGTAATGGATGGTAATATCCAGGAAATTATTGAAGAGCTGCAAATGGCCGAAAATTCTGAAAGGCTTAAAGAAAGTAACCTGTAACCCATTTTATTTATGAACTCAAATCAACTTTTCGATAATATTAAAAAGAAGAAATCATTTCTTTGTGTCGGACTGGACAGTGATATTAAAAAGATTCCTGAATCTCTTCTTAATGAAAAAGACCCTGTATTTGAGTTTAACCGTAGAATAATCGATTCTACAGCCCAATATGCAGTTGCTTATAAACCCAATGTGGCTTTTTATGAAAGCAGGGGAGCTGATGGCTGGATCAGCCTGGTAAAAACCTCTGATTATATTAAGAAACAATATCCCGATATTTTTGTGATTGCTGATGCCAAAAGAGGAGATATTGGAAATACATCCAGCTTATATGCCAGGGCATTTTTTGAGGATAATAATTTTGATGCTGTTACTGTAGCCCCCTACATGGGAGAAGACTCCGTGGCACCTTTCCTTTCTTATAAGGACAGATGGGTTATACTCCTTGCCCTGACATCAAATAAAGGAGCTGATGATTTTCAGTACCATACTGAATCAGGAGTAAGATTATTTGAAAGAGTACTGGCAAAGGCTTCTGAATGGGGTACTGAAGATCAGTTGATGTTTGTGGTAGGCGCCACCAGGGCAGAGATGCTTGCAGATATCAGAAAAATTGTGCCCGATCACTTTCTGTTGATACCTGGAGTGGGTGCACAGGGAGGAAGCCTAGAAGAAGTAGTTAAGTATGGCTTAAATAACAGATGTGGCTTACTGGTTAATTCTTCGCGGGGGATAATCTTTGCCGATAAGGGAGCTTCCTTCGATACTACCGCCGGAGAAAAGGCTGCTGAATTGGCAGAGCAGATGGCTGTTTCTCTCAGTCAGAGGGGATTGATATAAATTTCATTTTACCAGTGCAATATTTTATCTTTGTTATACTCGCTGTATAATAACTGTTATTGTAATGAACGAACACTTCCTGCATTTTGTCTGGAAGAATGGCTTATTTGATTTTAACTCTCTTAAGACTGCCACAGACGATAATGTGAAAATAATTTGTGCGGGTCTTTATAACAGAGACTCAGGTCCTGATTTTCTAAACGCCCGCTTAAAAATTGCTAAAACCGAATGGGCCGGAAATATTGAAATACACTATCGGGCATCGTCCTGGTTTGAACACAGGCATCATAAAGATAAAGCATATAATAATGTTATTCTGCATGTTGTTGTTATAAATGACAGGCAGGCTGTGACGGCAAAAGGATTACCTGTGGATACCGTCGAAATAAAGATTGTTCCGGGTGTGGAAGAACGTTATATAGACTATCTGAGAGAGGAGTCGCTTATAGCATGCCGGGCAGACCTTAATAAAATTAATACATTTACTGTCAGGCACGCAATCTTCCAGATGTCTGTAAATAGATTGGAAAGAAAGACCAGACGTATAAAATTGTTATTGGAAGCTACAAAAAATGACTGGGAAGAGGTTCTTTACAGACTGCTGGCATCAAATATTGGTTTAAATGTAAATAGCGAACCATTTATGCAGCTTTCAACAAGGGTTCCGCTTCGATTAATCAGAAAACATTCATATAATATACTGCAGGTTGAAGCCCTGCTTTTTGGCCAGGCAGGATTGCTGGGCGAAGATCAGATCGATATGGGAGTCAGGGACGATTATCTGAAAAAATTGCAGAAAGAATATATTGTTTTGAAGTCACTATACAGTCTTAGACCCATGGATCCCTGTATATGGAAATTTCACAGGATGCGCCCTGTAAACTTTCCTACCCGCAGGATATCACAGCTGGCTTCTCTTATGACAAAGCATAATAGCCTGTTCAGAAAGATAAGCGAGACAAAGGGTTATGTAAACATATATAACTTGCTTCAATCAGAAGTATCCGATTACTGGCTTACACATTATCGATTTGGGAGGGAATCACAAAAAATTCCGGGGGCAACAGGTAAGAAATTGAATGAAATACTTATTGTGAACAGCATAGTGCCCTTGCTTTGGCTGTACGGCAGAATACATAAAAATAATGAATTCTGTGACCGGGCAATCGATCTGGCCGAATCGATGCCTCCTGAAAATAACCGTATTACCCGCCAGTGGAATGATATTGGGATAGCTGCCCTGTCGTCTTTTGAAACCCAGGGATTGATTGAGCTGACAGAAGAGTATTGTAAAAATAGAAAGTGCCTCTATTGTCATATTGGAACTAAATTGATAAGTTTGGGTAATAAACTTAATCCCGAATCGGAACTGATCCTGGGTGAACCATTATAATTAAATGGCAAAGAACCATTACGAGCATAAAACCGCACCGATGATAAGATCTGCAATAACAGGTATATTGTTGCTGATATTTGTTGTTTTGTCGGGCACTATAGGTTATATGATAATCGAAAAATATTCGATTCTTAATGCTCTTTATATGACCGTAATAACAATGACTACCGTGGGTTTTAGAGAGGTATCCGTGCTTAGCAATCCTGGTAAGGTATTTACAATATTTCTAATACTGGGCAGTTTTGGAATTTTCGGATATGTTGTCACCATGGTAACCCGTTTTGTTGTAGACGGTGTATTTACACACTTTTATAAAGATAATAAAGTGAAAAAGAAGATCGACAGACTTAAAGACCATATTATAATATGTGGCTTTGGAAGAAATGGGAAACAGGCATCGTTGAATCTTCACGATCATGATGAAGTTTTTCTTATAATAGAAAAAGATCCCGAGGTGATAGCATATCTCCGGGAGCAAACAGAATTTCTCTATATAGAGGGCGATTCTACACGGGAGGATATCCTTGAACAGGCAAATATTGAAAACGCCAGGGCCCTGATAACAAGCCTCCCGGTGGATGCTGATAACCTTTTTGTTGTTCTTACTGCCAGGCAGATGAACCCCGATCTTGTTATAATCAGCAGAGCATCTGACGATAATTCTGATATTAAGCTGAAAAGAGCGGGTGCCACTAACGTAATTATGCCCGATAAGATTGGCGGAGCACGCATGGCCAGACTTGTAATCGACCCTGACGTGGTGGAGTTTCTTGAATACGTTATAATGGAACCCATGCGGAGCAAAGTTAAAATTGAGGAAATTTCATGTACAAGCCTTGCAGAATGTTTTGCAAATAAAACCATCAGGGAACTGGATGTGGCCAACAAAACCGGGGCTAATATTATCGGGATGAAAAATGGCAGAAAAGATTTTCTTGTAAATCCACCGGCCGACACCCTTTTAACATCAGAAGATCAGATATTTGTACTTGGAACAAGAGCCGAGATATCAGCACTGAAAGAGCTAATATCAAACGGACAGATAAATTAATCTTAAAAGACGCAACCTTCGGCACAAAATTTGCGTCTCTAAGTTAGAGAAGCTTAGGTCTCTAATCATTATTTATTTTTAATTAATGGTTGTCAATCCATCTAAAGATAAAGGACTGACAGATTGGGTTTTATGTTAATAGCTTTTATGGCTGATTATTTTTTTTATATATGTTTGAATTTTTTGAGAAAAAAGCTATATCTTTGCGTTCCAAATTCAGGGAGGTAATATTAAGAAGTAATAATATTTTTTTGACAGATATGTACTTGACAACAGAGAAGAAACAAGAATTTTTTAAAACATATGCCACTTCGGAACTTGATACAGGAACAGCCGAAGGACAAATAGCACTGTTTTCATACAGGATATCTCATCTTACTGAGCATCTTAAGAAGAACAAAAAAGACTTTAGTACTCAAAGAGCACTAATAAAACTGGTAGGAAAAAGGAGAAGGCTCCTTGATTACCTTAAAGCTAACGATATCGAGCGATATCGGGAAATCATAAAAGCGCTGAAGCTGCGTAAATAATGAAATAAAAAAAGGCAATTCTGAATTGCCTTTTTTTATTAATATTTATGTATTTTCGTGACTTCAATAAAGAAAAAATCATGTATAAATTAGTAGAGAAAACTATTGATCTTGGCGAAGGAAGATCGATCACATTAGAGACCGGTAAACTGGCAAAGCAGGCCGACGGATCGGTATTATTAAAAATGGGAAATACGATGCTTCTGGCAACAGTAGTATCGGCTAAAGAAGCAAGGGATGATGTAGATTTTATGCCCTTGTCTGTTGAGTATAAAGAGAAGTATGCCGCACTTGGAAGGTTCCCAGGGGGATTTATGAAGCGTGAGGCAAGACCTTCTGACTATGAGATATTAATATCCAGGCTTGTTGACAGGGTTTTAAGACCCTTGTTTCCGGATGACTATCATGCTGAAACATTTGTTACCATTACTCTTGTTTCTGCAGATCAGGATATACTGCCTGATGCACTTGCCGGGTTAGCTGCATCGGCCTGCCTGGCTGTTTCGGATATTCCTTTCTCAGGGCCTATATCTGAAGTCCGGGTAGCGAGAATTGATGGAAAATTTGTTATCAATCCTACAGCGACACAATTAGTTGATGCAGATCTTGATATTATTGTAGGTGCTACCTATGATAATATTATGATGGTTGAGGGTGAGATGGATGAGGTTTCCGAAGATGTTATGCTGGAAGCTATGAAAGTTGCTCATGAAGAGATTAAAAAACATTGTACTGCTCAGATGGAGCTGGCAAAAGAAGTTGGTTCTCTGAAAAAGAGAGAGTATTCTCACGAGGATAATGACGAAGATCTGAAGAAGAAGATTTGGGATGAGACTTATGAGAAATGTCTTAAAGCAGTGCGCAATGTTACAGCCGATAAGCATGCAAGGAGCGAAGCTGTTGATGCTGTCAAGGAAGAGTTTTTATCACAATTCACAGAAGAAGATGAAGTGAATCTGGCACAGGTAAATAAATATTTTCATGATGTTCATAAGGAAGCTGCCAGACAACTGGTGTTAACAGATATGATTCGTCTTGATGGACGAAAACCTGATGAAATAAGACCAATATGGTCGGAAATTGATGCTCTGCCGGCAGCACATGGATCATCAATTTTTACACGGGGCGAAACCCAATCACTAACTACTGTTACTCTGGGTACAAAGTTGGATGAAAAGATAATTGACTCTGTACTTGTGCAGGGTAAAGAGAAATTTACACTGCATTATAACTTTCCGCCATTTTCAACAGGAGATGCCAGGCCGGCAAGAGGCTTAAGTCGTCGCGAAGTTGGTCATGGAAATCTGGCTCACAGAGCCTTGAAGAAAGTTATGCCAAAAGATGAGGATAATCCATATGCTATACGAGTAGTATCTGATATACTTGAATCGAATGGTTCTTCGTCTATGGCTACCGTATGTGCGGGAACACTTGCCCTGATGGATGCAGGTATTAAGATAAAGAAACCCGTCTCAGGCATTGCTATGGGCTTGATTTCAGATAAGAAAACAGGCAAGTATGCTGTTCTTTCAGATATTCTTGGAGATGAGGATCATCTGGGTGATATGGACTTCAAGGTTACAGGTACCAGAGATGGCATTACCGCTACACAGATGGATATCAAAGTAGATGGCTTATCTTATGAGATTCTGGCACAGGCACTTGAACAGGCAAAGATCGGAAGGATGCATATTCTTGATAAGATTGAAGAAACAATATCTGAACCCAGAGAAGACCTGAAACCACATGCTCCGAGGATAATAATGATTAAAATAGCCAAGGAAATGATAGGAGCGATTATCGGACCCGGAGGGAAGGTGATCCAGGAACTTCAGGCCGAAACGGATACAACCATTGTTGTTGAAGAAAAAAACGGGGCTGGTGAAGTAAACATCTTTGGTAATAATAAAGAAGGTATAGATGCCGCACTTGCTAAAATTAACTCAATCGTAGAGGTTCCGGAGGTTGGTAAGGTTTACAAGGGTAAAGTTAAATCTATAGTTGCCTTTGGAGCATTTGTTGAGATACTACCGGGGAAAGAAGGCTTGCTCCATATTTCTGAGATTGAATGGAGGAAGATACCTACTGTAGAAGACGTTCTAAAGGAAGGTCAGGAAATTGAAGTAAAATTACTGGATGTAGATCCCAAGACTTCAAAATTAAAACTTTCGAGAAAGGTTCTCCTTCCAAGGCCTCCAAGAGATGACAGGCCACAGCACGAAGACAGGCCACAGCATGGCAACAGGCCTCCACATAGAGATAAACCAGATAAAGAGGATAATTAATATAAGTCCCGCCTTTGAGGCGGGATTTTTTTATTCTATACTTATATTTGCTTACCTTGTTTAGCTTAAAATTCAGATGAACAAAGACTATAAATATATAGTAATTGAGGGTAATATAGGTGCAGGCAAGACAAGTCTGGCAAGTATGATTTCAGAGCAGTTCGGAGCAAAATTATTACTTGAAAGATTTGCCGATAATCCCTTCCTTCCCAAGTTTTATGAAAATCCAGGCAGATATTCATTCCCACTTGAACTTTCTTTCCTTGCCGACAGATATCAACAGCTGAAGGGAGAGCTTGGCTCAATTGATATGTTCAGCCCTTTTACCATTGCCGACTATTACTTTATGAAATCGCTTATTTTTGCTTCATCTACTCTCGAAGAAGATGAATATAATCTTTACAGGCAAATATTTCATATTATTCATAGCTCTCTACCAAAGCCCGATCTTTATGTATATCTGCATGTACCTGCCGAGAAATTGCTTAAGAATATAGCTTGCAGAGGTCGAAATTACGAAAGCTCAATTAATGCTGAGTACCTTTCAAAAATACAGGACAGTTACTTTGCCTACTTCAGGCAAAATCAGAATTATAAGTACCTTATTCTGAACATTGAAAATATAGATTTTGTCACTAATAAAAGGGATTACCGTAAAATAGTTGATGCAATCTTTGAAACAGACCATTCTGTGGGTATTAAAAGACTATTTTTCTGATAATTTAGGATATTTGTTTAAGACAACTAGTTTTTTTTTATTAGCTTTGCACTATGTCGTTGATTTGCACATAATAGGAATTAAAATAATTAATATTGTTTACCATGAAAAAAATCAGAAGCTATTTTATTCTCGTTCTGGCTGTTGCCTTTCTATCAAGCTGTAGCGGACTGAATAAGATGAAAAAAAATGCCGGTCAGGTTAATTATGATGTAGTACCTGAGGTACTTGAAGCACACGGAGGTATAGTTGCAGTATCTATTAAAGGTACCTTCCCTGAGAAATATTTTGACAAGAACACTGTATTGGAAGCTACACCAGTCCTAACTTACGAAGGAGGAGAGACAGCTTTTGATGTGGTTAAGGTTCAGGGTGAAAATGTACAGGAGAATAATGAGGTGATTAAGTATACAGGAGGTAATTTTTCATACTCTAGCAAGGTGGATTATTCGGAAGAAATGATGGTTTCTGACCTTGTACTGAGAGTAAAAGCCACAAGGAAAGGTCAATCTCTTGATTTTGATCCAGTGAAATTGGCCGATGGTGTTATTGCTACTTCTACTCTTGCAGAGGAATATACTATGCCAATTATGATGAAGGATAACTTCAAAAGAATAATTCCTGAAGACAAAATGGCTGATATTCATTATCTGATTAACATGGCAAATATTCGTAATTCTGAGCTTAAATCAGAAGATATCGAAGCTCTGAAGGAGTATCTTGCTACTGTTAATGAAGATGAAAGATTGGAATTTATTAATATGCTGGTAAGTTCTTATGCCTCTCCCGACGGAGAACTCGATTTTAATGAAAAGTTATCAGAGAAAAGAGCTGCTTCGGCTGAAAAGTATAT
>CAZWLP010000088.1:0-9162 GCA_964634565.1 uncultured Rikenellaceae bacterium
CCTCCTTCGTTAAAACTTCGGAGGCTAAAAGTTGGAAAGCTTGAAAAAAGTAATGCTCTTAGCTCTTAGCTCTCATCTCTCATCTCTCATCTCTCATCTCTCATCTCTTAGCTCTTAGCTCTTATGGAATTTCCGCAAATAGATGTATATTTATAGGTTGGAGCTAAGCATAATCGGCTAAGATGACAGAAGGAAGGGGTAATTTTGACACCATTGAATTTATTCAGGCTATGGAGGACCACCTCTCAAGCCTGAGGTATGCGCGTATGATTCAGCAGGCACTGCTTCCTGATACTGCTATCTTATCGGGAATTCTGAAGGATCATTTTGTTATTTATCTTCCCAAGGATATTGTAAGCGGCGATTTTTATTATGCTTATCAGAATGCGGGATATACAATAATAGCTACCGGGGATTGTACCGGGCATGGTGTTCCCGGAGCCTTACTTACTATCCTTGGTATTTCTTTCTTAAACGAGATATTACAGGTAAGGCTTGTGCCAAGGGCAAACAGGATACTTAACAGAATGAGGGAGAAGGTTATGGATGCTCTCGATCAGAGAGGCAAGGACTTTGAGAAGAAAGACAGTATAGATATAGCTCTCTGCGTATATGAGCCATTCAGGGGAGTACTGCAATATGCTGGAGCAAATCGTCCCCTGGTGCTGGTAAGAAATGGCGAAATTCATGAATATAAACCCGATAAGATGCCAATAGGAGTTGCCCCGCTTGAGGAAGTATCTTTTACCAATCAAAGGATTAATGTGGAAGAAGGAGATAAAATATATTTATTTTCTGATGGCTACCCCGATCAGTTTGGATGGGAGACTAACAAGAAATTTAAGATAACAAGATTCAGAGACCTTCTGAAATCAGTTAATAAGATGGATATGGGAAAACAGAAAGAGCATATTGAAAATACCTTTCATGAATGGAAAGGAAAATCGATGCAGGTTGATGATGTAACGGTATTTGGATTCGAAATTTAATTAAATTATGAGATTATCATCGTTTCGCATTTATAATTTCAGATCAATAGTTGATACAGGATGGCAAAATCTGTCACCCGATAATATTACCTGCCTGATCGGGCAAAATGAATCTGGAAAAACATCAGTGCTTGAAGGGTTGAATGTATTCCATAAAGGCCTTATAAGCGAAGATGTACTTAGAAGCGATATGTCGCTTCCAAAAGTTAGCTGCAGATTCGAAGTTGCTGGTATAAAGGTGGCAGAAATGTTGTCAGCCAGTGAGAATGAATTGCTTGAGGTAATAAAAAAAACAGAGTTTGTAACTCTTGAGCGGGAATGGAAGGCTGATCTCAGCTCGGAGTTAAAAGTGGGTGGAGAAATACTCGAATATCTGGAAGATCTCGAAACAAGAAAAAGGGAGAGAATAGATGAGTTCAGAAATAAGGTAATGGCTGCTGAGCACGATATCGATGCAGCTAAAACGAAGATAGATTTTCTTACAAACAGGATAAGCGATCTCGAAACCAGATTACCCGAAGATACCCGTAAGTCGACAGGATTAAAAATATTCAGAAAAAAAAATCAGGAAATAAATCCTGAGGAAGAAAGATTCAGAAGTGAGATTCTTCGTGAATTAAAGGAAAAGAAGGCTGAGCTTGAATCCAGTAAAAAGGTCCTCGAGGGTAAAAGTTCTGTTGCGGCCGAAATAGATGTATTAAATGTTTTACTGAGCGATCAGAGCCTGGTGCGGGATAAGATGGAAGAGATATCTCTTAAGCTTGAGGAGAGGCATCAGACCATGACTCTTCTTTCGGGCCCTGGCCTTCATGAACTCTCTGTTGGTGAATGGGAAAAGGTATTATCGGATTTTAAAACACAGACGGCAGAGCAGATCAGTCTCGAGAATCAGGTCTCAAGACAGGTCCTTATTTGTGGATTTATGGTCGAAGGAAAGAATTTTGAGATTGCATCTGAAGAGACATCCCTTCTTCTGGAAAAATTTAGCTCAGCTTATACTGCCCGCTCGATTGGAGAGATATTTCTTGATAAAACACCGGTTTTTGAGATTTTTGAAGATTTTGGAAGTTTATTGCCAAACAGAATAGACCTTGAGGATATAATTTCTGAAAACGAAGATGTTGAAGGATATAAGGCAGCCCGTAATTTTCTGACAATAGCAAATTTGAATTATTCCTTCTTCCAGCAACCATCTTCCAGAATATTGAAACAGAAGATTGAAAACCTGAACGCCAGGCTAACTCTTGATTTTCAGGATTTCTGGCAGCAATATGTAGGACGAAAAAATAAGATAAGAATAAGCTTTGAGCTTGATCATTACAGCACGAATCATGGCGAGAAAGCAGGAAAACCCTACCTGGAATTCTGGGTCAAGGATGAGGGAGAACGACTTTATCCAAAGCAAAGAAGTCGTGGTGTAAGATGGTTCCTGTCGTTCTACCTGGAACTGATGGCTGCAGCCGATAGGGAGAACCAGCATCTTGTTTTACTTGTTGATGAGCCAGGCGTTAGCCTCCATGCGAGAGCCCAGGAAGACGTTCTGAAAGTTTTTGAAGATATAAAGAAAAATATACAGGTAATATATACCACACACTCCCCCCACCTTGTCGATATTGATAAATTACACAGAGTGCTTGCCATTCAGCGTGACGATCTTGAAAACCAGAGGAGTGCAACAACAATACTCGATCCCGTCAGACTGGTTGATGCTTCACCCGATACGCTTTCTCCGCTTCAAAGCATTATGGGTAATCCGGTCGGTAATCAGGAATTTTCTGTGGATAAGTTTAATATAATTGTTAATGATGTTGGAACCTACTACCTGCTTACAGCAGCACTTACCCTGACAGGCTATAAGGGAAGGATTCATTTTATCCCTTCTACCGATCCATCCTCCATACCACTGATGTGTAATATCCTTATGGGATGGGGAATGAGCTTTGCAGTATTACTTTTTAATAATGAGGCAGAACTGGATGTTTCAGAGCAACTTAAAGGACTCGCCTTTACTGATAATATTACCAGTCACGACCTTATTGTGGTAATGCCCGAAGGCTTTCGGAATGCAGAGGATCTTCTTTCAACTCTTGATTTTAAGAATTATATTCTTCATAGCAGAGAAGGCATAACAGTTTCTAACTCTGAGCATATAACAGAGAAAGACCTTCCCCGGAATTTTCTGCTGAGTAAGTTTCTGAGCGACGTAAAAGCCGGTAAAATAACAAGGGATAATTTTGATGAAGAAACAAGGGAGAACCTTATGTTATTGTTGAATATTCTTCAAAAGTATAAATAAATAATCAGCGAGATGGAAACACTAAAGACATATTTCGCTCCGGCAGAAAGGAAGAATTTAAGCGATGTTTCAAATGAGAAGAAGCTAATAGAGGATAGTGCTTACCTGAGAGATATTTTCTATGCCATGCCTGAGGTGGCAATGGTTCTGAATAATGAAAGACAAATAGTATACTCTAATGAAGGTCTTCTGAGTATACTCCCATATAAGGAAAAGGATGATATTATAGGATTAAGGCCCGGTGAAGCAATAGATTGTATTCATTCCAGGGAAAATATGGGCGGATGTGGTACCACTGAGTCGTGCAGGTACTGTGGTGCTGTAAATGCAATACTGGAGAGCAAGAAGCTTGATAAGAAAGTTGAGAAGGAGTGCAGGATAGTTTCATTTATTGAAGATCAGGAAGTTAGTTTTGATTTAAAGGTAACGGCAACACCTGTGCTTATTAAAGATAAGGCCTTTACCATGGTATTTATGAAGGATATCAGCAGTGAAAAAAGAAAGATGGCTCTCGAAAGAATTTTCTTTCATGATATTCTTAATACTGCGGGAGGCATACAGGGATTTACCGGTTTTTTAAAAGAGATGGACGAGCTATCATCTATGAAAGAATATGTAAAAGTAGTCGACCAGCTTAGTCACGACCTGATTGATGAAATACAATCCCAGAGAGCCCTTATGCTGGCAGAAAATGAAGATCTGAAATTAGATATTAAGGAGCTCGATGCTCTCTCAATAATTGAAGATGCTAAAAATACTGTCTCATTTCATGTAGTTGCCGAAGGTAGAAACATAGTTATTAGTAATCCTGATAGTACCATTAGTTTAAAGACTGATGAGATCCTGATAAAGCGTGTCCTGATCAATCTTCTGAAAAACGCTCTTGAAGCAAGTGAGGAAAATGGAGAGGTTCTGACAGGTTTTAAGGTAGATGCCTCAAATATTACCTTCTATGTGCATAATGATCAGTTTATGACAAAAGAGGTACAAATGCAGGTCTTTAAAAGGTCTTTCTCTACTAAGGGGCGTGACCGTGGATTGGGTACATATAGTATTAAACTCCTTACAGAGAAGTACCTTAAGGGAAAGGTCTGGTTTGAGACAGAAGAGAATAAGGGAACTACTTTTTATGTAAAACTTCCTGCATAGACAAGATTCTTCAATCTTTAATCTTTAGTCTTATATCTTCAAGATCAACAGGTCCGTCAGCTGTATCAAGGAATAGCTTACCATCCTTCTCAAAAAAGCCAAACATTCCAAACTCAGTTTTAAGAACAGAAGTACTGACCCTTTGCAGAGATCTTACATGGTAGAGTATTGAATATTCTTCAACTCTTCCCGCACCTTCCTGGTAAAACAGGACATTTACCTGTGCCCATTCCTTGTCGGGACTAACATCCATCAGGCCAACCTCCAGGCTTGTCCCGTCCCCGGTGAGTTTATACTCTTCCATCTTTGTCTTGTCTACAAGTATTAATTTCTTTTCACGATTAGTGTCAACAAATATTAGCCCTGAACTCCAATCGTCAGATTCATAGACATCAACAATTATGTCTCCTTCCGGGATACCCCTGTCTTGTTTTTTTGCATAAACAGCTTCAAAGTCTGAAATGCATGTATCGTCCCACCTGCTTCCTTTATAGACATCTACTATCTCTATTTTTAACAGGTACTGAAACTCCGGCTTATCAGAGCATCCCTGGCAATACTTCTTTATATCTTCTATGTTCTTACTGAATATTTTTTTGAATTGCTCAAGCGACTTTTCCTTTTCCTTTATAACGGCACCGGGATCAAGTCCAAGTGGAATCTCCTGCTTACCCATCTGGTCTTTTAACATATAAGTGAAGGGGCTGATAAGCTTTTTTATCCTGTATATTGATGCCAGTTCTGTTACTTCTCCATCCAGAAAATATCCTGTATAAACAGTTAGCCTTATTGTTTTAGGCCTGCTGTTACTATTATATATACCTTCCGATTTCTGGTAGCCATTACTTATAACCAGCTTTTCAGGTAATTTATCTCCCAGTCCGATAACTATCATTTCGCCTTCACCATATCCTGCAACACCCTCTACCCATGCAGTTGTCGGATCGTTATCGAAAAGGTTAATTATTGTATATTTTCCAAAGCCTTCCTCGAAGGCCGGTGCCTCGTCTAATTCAGAGCTATAGGCATAAGACTGGAACTCACCGTTAATTTTATATGAATTAAGAAATAGTTTCTCCCAGCCGTCCGTGCCATCGATAGGGTAAATAATATCCTGGGATTGTGCACCGCCTACAATTAACAAAAGGACTAAAGTAATTAATATGCCAGGTAAATTTTTCATTGCTGTTTATTTTTGTTGAAAGAAAGAATTATAAATTTACAAAATTGATTTGAACTGCCTTATATTGAATGAAGTGTAAATTATTCTTAATGTGCTGGAAAATATATATTAACTTATGGGGCAGATAATTAGTTTATTAATTGAAATATCAGTGATGAACAGAATAAGATACATATTTCCTGGACGGATAGTTTTATTTACTATCACCTTTGCTCTTGTTACTTTATTTTTGGCCTGTAACAGTAACAGACCTTCTGATAATAACAATATTACTATGGAAGCAGAAATAAATTATCTCGCACTTGGAGATTCATATACAATCGGAGAAAGTGTTGCAGAGATCGACAGGTGGCCGGTTCAGCTTGCCGACAGACTCGGGAAGGAAGGAGTAAATATCGGTACACCTGAAATAATTGCCCGTACCGGCTGGACCACCGATGAATTGCAGAATGGAATTTCTGAGCGTAAACCATCAGGTACATACGGGCTGGTAAGCCTGCTGATAGGTGTTAATAACCAATACAGGGGAAGGGATAGCGAAAGTTTCAGGGGAGAGTTTCAGGACTTGTTAAACAGAGCTATTTCTTTTGCTGCAAACGACACTTCAGGAATTTTCGTACTTTCCATACCCGACTGGGGCGTGATGCCCTTTGCCGAAGGACGCGACAGGGAAAAGATTTCTGCAGAGATTGATGAGTATAATAATGTATGCAGGGAAGAATGCGAAGAATACGGGATAACCTTTTTCGATATTACTCCAATATCAAGGGAAGCGGTTTCCAGGCCTGAGTTTATAGCAGTCGACGGACTTCATCCCTCGGGGGCAATGTATGCAGAATGGGTGGAAATGATCTCTGGCAGAGTTAAATTTATCCTGGCAGATAATTAGGCATATTCATGACCCTGATACAATATTTGAAATAAAAGAAGTATCTTACTGAATATCTATTATTGTTTGGAGTTGCTTTTTAAGCAGTATGGTATTTTTGAAGACTCCTGATTAGAATCTATTTTGTAAGTATGTCGAAAAAAGCGGGTCAATCAAAGGTAACTAAAAAAGTTGCCATGCCAGAAAGTGAGAGATCTTCTGAGAAGGAATCTTATGACTTTCCAATTGTTGGCATAGGAGCATCGGCAGGAGGGCTGGAAGCACTTGAACAGTTCTTTGAGAATATGCCTGCTGATACAGGGATGGCTTTTGTGGTGATACAGCACCTCGATCCTAAACGTTCCGGAATGATGCCTGAACTGCTTCAGAGAATAACAAAAATGAAGGTTATGCAGGCAACTGACCGGCTAAGGGTTAAGCCCGACCATGTTTATGTTATTCCTCCAAATAAGAATCTTTCCCTTTTTAATGGTTCTTTGCATTTATTCGATTTTAATGATTCTATAAGGCTGCGCCAGATACTCCTTAACCTGATTGGTAATGCAATCAAATTTACAGATAAGGGATATGTCAGGCTATCTGTAAAATCTGATAACATTAACAGGATAGCGAATAAGGAAGGAAAAACAAGCGATGTAACCGATCTCAGGATAGAGGTTGAAGATACGGGTATTGGGAATCAAAAGAATTATTTGGAGAGATATTTAACCCTTTTTCACAGCAACCCGGGCAGAGCTATAAGAAGTATGGAGGTACTGGTTTGGGTCTGCCTATAACAAGACGTCTTGTATCACTTATGGGTGGTTCAATAGAAATTACATCTGAAGTTGAAAAAGGCAGTACATTCCATATAGTAATACCCGGAGTTCCATATATGGATCAGTTCGGAGAAAAAATTATCCAGAAGACAATAGATCCTTCGCAAATAGTATTCGACAGGGCTACGCTGCTGGTAGTTGACGATGTGGAGCTTAACAGAGAATATATTAAAGATGCTCTTACTGATTCAGGCCTTATAGTATATGAGGCCGGAAACGGACTGGAAGCATATAAGATGGCACTTAAGAACAAACCCGATCTTATTATTACAGATATTCGAATGCCTGTTATGAGCGGATTTGAGCTGCTTGAAAAGTTGCAGAAAGATAAGGCTCTGAAGCATATCCCTGTAATTGCCTATTCAGCATCACTGATGCAGGATCAAAAAGATAAAATTCAGGAAAGCAGGTTTGCCTCACTACTGATGAAACCCACTACTGTTTATGACCTGTATTATGAGTTATCAAAACTACTTCCTTTTAAAACTTCTGATGTTGGTCAGGCGGCAGTCACAGAAGGAAGTGATTCAAAAAATATGGAAGTAATAAATAAAGCTGAGCTGCTTGCACTGCTTGAAAATAAATTCAGGGAAACGTGGACAACATTTTCTGAAGTACAGCCTATTAATGAGATAAAGACTTTTGGGAAAGACCTGATTGATCTTGGGGATAAACACCAGTCTATATTGATAACTGAATATGGAAATAAGCTTATTAATTCTGCAAATTCTTTTGATGTTGACGGTCTTCTGAGACTTATCCGTAGCTATCCTGAAGTAGTTAATAATGTAATGAACACTGAGTATGGGGAATAGCCGCTATACTTATTATAAATTTTGATGCCTGCAATTAAGCTATACGCAGAAATGATTATTTATTGAAGAGATTATGGTAGTATTAATTAAAAATTCCGGGGAAAGGAGACCTGCAATCTTATGAATAAGAGATTTCCTGCTAATCTTTCAACGATCCTGATTGTTGACGACAACCCGAAAAATTTGCAGGTGCTGGGAAATTATTTACAGGATGAAGGCTTTAACCTTGAGTTTGCTCTGGATGGAAAATCAGCATTGGGCTGGATGGAAAGGAAGCATTTTGACCTGGTTCTTCTTGATATAATGATGCCGGGAATGGATGGCTACGAAGTTTGTACCAGGATACAAAATAATGAGCGAATATCTAATACCCCGGTGATTTTTCTTACCGCAAATGCAGATACAGAAAGTGTTGTAAAGGGATTTAGTGTGGGAGCTGTAGATTATGTAACAAAGCCCTTTAATAAATCTGAATTGATTGCAAGGGTATATACCCAGGTCTCAATACAGAAGTCAAATGAGAAACTGGCCAGAACTCTATTGGATGTTGAAGAAAAGAATCAACTAATAATTCATAGTATTAAATATGCAAAATCAATTCAGTCGGCCCTTTTAAAACCTTCTCTCAAATATCTGGAGAGCTTTCCAGAAGAGTTTATCCTGTTTATGCCAAAAGATATAGTTAGTGGTGATTTTTACTGGACTTCCAGGGTCGGGAACAAGCATTTATTTGGTGTTTTTGATTGTACAGGACATGGAGTGCCAGGTGCTTTTATGAGTGTCTTCTTTGTAAGTTATCTTAACGAGATAGTTAATAGAATGAAAATAGTCGAACCGAACCTGATAATGGATCAACTAAGGGATAAGGTAATTGAGGGGCTGGAACAAAAAGGTAATATAATGGAAGTGAATGATGGAATGGATGGAAGCCTTATATCCTATGATCCTGAAAAATCTGAAGTTCACTTCGCAGGGGCATTCAGTACAATGTATATTATTCGCGATAATAAAATTATGGAATTC
>CAZWLP010000089.1:0-9128 GCA_964634565.1 uncultured Rikenellaceae bacterium
TCTTCAAGAGCACTCCTGAATTTATCCATCAGTTCCCTGTTAAGATCAAGTGGAGGATTGGAGTCTTCTGGCAGGAATGACTTATAAGGATGATCAGCACTGTATGCTTTAAATTCTTCCTTTATCTTATTCAGCTTATCAGGTTTTGTAAGAAGGTCTATAGCTGAGGCAGCCATTACCCTGGCTCCTGTATTAAGACCCTTCCATGCAGCACTGCCATAATATGCCGATACTGCCGACCAGTGATGACCTATCATTCCCGGCACCCCTCCGGGGAAGCGCAGTGTGGCACATGGAGCTACCATGGTAACTTCGCCAACATCGGATGAGCCTCCTCCTACCTGTACTCCGGATGGCATCTTAAGCTTATTTGCTTCAAGGGGATAGCCTGTTTCTTTTTTGCCCAGGTTCTTCTGGAGGGACCTGGCATATTCATTTTCTTCCTCTGTCCATTCAGGCATGCCTACCAGTTCGATATTCGACTGTATAAGTTCGGCCATGCCCCTGTTTGAATGTCTCTGGTGTACGCCTGTGAGTACTCTGATTTCTTCAAGTGTTGTACCTGTTGCAAGAGCAGCTCCTTCTGCACATTTTACAACCCTGTTGTACATATCTTCGAGTCGTTCGTCGGTATTTCTTACGTAGTACCATACTGAGGCCTTATCTGGCACAACATTGGGTGCTTCACCTCCCTTAACAATCACATAATGCATCCTGTGAGTGTAATCAAGGTGCTCCCTGAGGTAATTGGTCGAGACATTCATTATTTCAACTGCATCAAGTGCACTTCTTCCATCCCATGGTGCTCCGGCAGAATGCGCTGTTTTGCCACTGAAAGTGAAAATAACAGATATTACCGCATTTCCACTCACTCCAAAACCTGTACCCATATTACTCGAGGAATGATTATCAATTACAGCATCGACATCTTTAAAAACGCCGGCTCTTACCATATATGGGCGGCTTATAATTGTTTCTTCTGCAGGTGAACCATAAAACCTTATTGTACCCTTGATATTATTCTTCTCCATACTCTTTTTAGTTGCTATTGCCGCTGCAACACCTGCCGTTCCCATCATATTATGTCCGCAACCGTGACCCGGAGCACCCTCTATAAGAGGATCCTGCTCTGGCACCCTGCCTTTTTGGGAAATCATTGGCAGGGCATCAAATTCTCCAAGTATCCCAATAACGGGTTTTCCGCTCCCCCAGCTGGCAATAAAGCATGTTGGCATGCCGGCAACATCTCTTTCAATTGTAAATCCTTCTGCCTCAAGAGTTTCTATAAGCAGAGCCGACGACTTAAACTCCTGCATCCCGAGTTCGGCAAAGTGCCATATTTTATCAGATATCTGGCCGAATTTCTCAATTGTTTCCTCCTGTTCCAGCCAGCTTAAGGCTGTTTTTTTCTCCTTGTAATTTTTTGCAGCAGGAATATCTATAACATTATCTTTTTGTGAAAACAGCAAGTTTCCCGATAACACTAAAGCAGTAATAATCGAGACGATCGATTTAGCCTGAGGATTCATAGTTTTATAGTTGGATTAATAATACCCTAAACTTAGTTTATTTAGTTATTATTTTTACGAAATATGTTGTTAAAGTAAGTTAATAAGCCCACGCTAATAAGGGCAAAGACTATTCTTTTGTGTATAGCCGGTTAAGATAGAGGGTGATTAAAATACCTGAGAGGATCCCTGTAAAATTCGATATCATATCGAAGATACTAAAGGATCGTTCCGGTATCAGAAGCTGATGCGATTCATCCAGTGCGGCAAAAATCAGCAGGCATATTGTAATAGTTATTATCCTGGAGGACAGGAGAGAAAATTTTGAACTGGCGAATGTCAAAAGTGCAAGACCACCAAGAGCAAAGTATTCTCCGAAATGAAGTATGTAATCAATCCTTATCTCCAGAGCACCTGTATTAATCTTTATTTCAGGCACATTTGGTATAGATGAAAATATCAATATTATAATAAGCCATGCAATAAGGAGATAAGGGGCCGCTGATTTAATATATCCAAACAGGACTTTCATATTAGAGTGATTTCTCGGCCTGCTAAATTAATCATTAGATATTAATAATCTATAGTTGGTTGAAAGTACTCATTATGCTATTTTTGTATAAAAATAACAGATATGATAAGTAACGACCAGTTAGGTGGACTTATTGAGCGTCGCGATGCGCTGAGGAGGTTTCTTTGACATAGATGTCAAAATAAGTCAGGTACAAGAAAAGGAAAAGATTACTCAGGATCCCGCTTTCTGGGACGATCCAAGGGCGGCTGAGGATCATATGAAAGATATTTCCCTTTTAAAAGCATGGACAATATTATTTAAGGAGGTTGAAGATTCTATCGACGATCTGCAGGTACTCTTTGACTTTCATAAAGAGGGAGAAGCCAGCGCGGAGGAGCTGGAGGAACAATATACAAGGTCGTTAAGGCTGATTGAGGAGCTCGAACTTAAGAATATGCTTCGCAAGGAGGAAGATCAGTTTGGGGCTATTCTGAAAATAAATGCGGGAGCAGGAGGTACAGAGAGCAACGACTGGGCTGATATGCTTATGAGGATGTACCTGAGGTGGAGCGAAAGGAATGGATATAGCGTTAAGGAACTCGATTTTCAGCCTGGGGATGAGGTCGGGGTTAAATCGGTTACCCTGGAGATAGCGGGAGAAAAGGCTTACGGCTATCTTAAGAGTGAGAACGGGGTTCACAGGCTGGTCAGGATTTCACCATTTAATGCTCAGGGGAAGAGACAGACTACATTTGCATCAGTATTTGTCTCTCCGCTCGTTGATGATGAGATAGAGATAGAAATTAATCCTTCCGATATAAGCTGGGAGACGTACAGGGCAAGTGGTGCCGGAGGTCAGAATGTAAATAAGGTTGAAACGGCAGTGCGTCTGAGACATGCTCCTACCGGACTGGTAATAGAAAACCAGGAGACACGCTCTCAGCATAAGAACAAGGATAATGCCCTCAGGATATTGAAATCAAATCTTTATGAGCTTGAGCTGAGAAAGAGGATGGAGGAGCAGTCGAAAATTGAAGGAACCAAGCTTAAGATTGAATGGGGATCCCAGATAAGATCTTATGTAATGCAACCTTACAAGATGGTTAAGGATCTCAGAACCGGATTTGAAACAGGGAATGTTCAGGCTGTTTTAGATGGCGATCTGAATGGGTTTATTAAAGCCTTTCTTATGGAATTTGGTGGGGATTAAAATAATTTTACTTATTGTAAACACCCCTGAAACCGGGTGCTATATATCTTCTCCAGAACTTCATTGGTGTGGTAAAGGCAAACAGGATATTAAATAATCTGAATCTGTTAAGCCAGAAAATTATTGTATATAAAAACCAGGTTGCCATTATTGTAATAATCCATAGCAGGGCATAGTAGAACACCTCGCCGGGAATAAAATCAAGTCTTAGAGTGATGGCTGAAATAATATCTGTAAAATAACTGCTCTTTCCTGACTTCAGTATCAGGATTGTATAGATGGCCATCAGTGGTACAGAGGAGTTAACAGATTTATTGGGACAAATATTGGAGCATCTCATACAACTTTCGCACCTGTATGTCCACCAGGGCCTGTTATTTACCATCTTTATTGCTCCAACCGGGCATTTTTCTGCGCATAATCCGCAGCCATTGCACGAAAGGTCAGCCAGATACGTTCTGGCCAGAAGGAACCTTCCAAAGAAGATATATCCCAGGCTTACCGGTATAACAAAGATATCGACAGGCAGCAGGATAAAGAATTTAATCGGATAATGCAGTTTATTATTCAGAAGGCTGTGCCAGAGCTTTGATATTTCTTTGTCACGGTGATTGAAAATTGAATCTACAATTTTCCTGCGTAGCCCCGGATGGATACTTATCCAGTTAGATGGAGTGTCAAGTGGGAGGACACCATGAATATGGTAGCCCTTGAGAAGCAGGATTATCATTGGCAGCAGTATGGCAAGTCCGCTTATTCCGGGGGTAAAAAGTTTACCCATTTTCATTCCTGCGCGGCTATTAATAAGTATTACCCTTCCCCTGCCACGGGGAAATCTCAGAATAAACTTAAGCATATACCAGGGAAGGGAGAAGCCATGTGTCGGGTACGCAAAGACGGTAATATTATTACTTTCTGACTTATTACGACATGGTAATGATTTTCTCTCAGCAGCTACGATATTTACATTGGTGTATTGTTGTTTAGCCAGCTCCGATATTCGTGATGCGGCCCAGTATGAATTACCGGTGCCGGTCATAAAGAAAATATTTACGGAGCTTTCTGTTTCTGACATAAGTATAAAGTTACAATATATGATAAAAAACATTGATTTTCTATGTCTATTTTCTTTTACCTTTGTACAAAATTAAACCATATTAAATAATGTCAGAAAGCAAGAATTTATTCACACAATTTCCTCCTGTATCAACAGAGGAATGGATGGATAAGATCAATAAAGACCTTAAGGGAGCTGATTTTAGTAAGAAGCTTGTTTGGCGAAGCAAAGAGGGAGTGGATGTAAATCCTTTTTATCGCGAAGAAGACCTTGAAGGACTTTCACATATGGATTCTCTGCCTGGAGAATTTCCTTATGTAAGGGGTAATGGTAAAATAACCAATGAATGGCTTATAAGACAGGATATCGTGGTTGATGATCCTGCTGAGGCCAATAAGAAAGCATTGTATATTCTGAATAGGGGGGTTAATTCTCTTGGGTTCAGATTTAAGAGAGAAACAAAATATTCAAAAGATCTGTTAGCTACCCTGCTGGAGGGTATTTTTATTGAGAGTGTTGAACTGAATTTTTACCCTGAGGGGTATGCAATTGAATTATTTGAGGCCTTCAGCGACCTTCTTACAGAAAGAGGAGTAAAGCCAGCTATGGTAAAGGGATCGATTGAAACCGATCCTATTGGCAGGTATATGATAAATGGTAAGTTGTGTGTTCCTCTTGAGGACGGACTATTATACCTGAAGAGACTTATTGAATCGGCTTATGATATAAATGGATTGAGGCTTATAAAGGTTAATGGAGCAAACTTTACAAATGCAGGAGCTTCTGTTATACAGGAGCTTGGACTAAGCCTTTCTATTGGTAATGAATACCTTGCATCTCTTACAGAACTGGGGATGTCTTCTACTGTTGTGGCAAAATCTCTTGGTTTTACACTTGGACTGGGCTCTGATTATTTCTTTGAAATTGCCAAGATAAGAGCCGCAAGGTTATTATGGGCAATTATTACGGACAGACATGGTGTTAAAGATAAAGAGGCTCAGATTATGAATATCCATGCCATAACAGGTGAATGGAATAAGACGGTATATGATCCTTATGTAAATATGCTGAGAACACAGACTGAAGCTATGTCTGCAGCTCTCGGCGGAGTTGATTCTCTTACAGTTACTTCTTTTGATTCGGCCTTTAAAAATCCCTCCGATTTTTCTGAAAGGATTGCTCGCAATCAACAGCTTCTTTTAAAAGAGGAATCACATTTTGATAAGATTATTGATCCGGCTGCCGGTTCATATTATATTGAGAACCTTACTGCAATGGTTGCAGAAAAGGCATGGGAACTTTTTCTTGAGATTGAGAATGAAGGAGGATTCCTTAAATCATTAAAGACCGGCCTTGTGCAAAAGAGGGTTGAGAATAATGCACAGAAACGTAATGGTAATCTGGCACGGGGCAAGGAGAAGTTGCTTGGAACAAATATTTATCCCAATATTAATGAGGTACTCGATTATAGTCCGGATAAATCAGTGCCGGATGATATTAGTGAGATTAAGCCGCTAAAACTTTACAGGGGAGCTGAGATATTTGAGCAGCTCAGATCTGATACCGATAAATGGCATTCAAGACCCCGTGTTTTTTTGCTAACAATAGGTAATCCTGTAATGAGAAAGGCAAGGGCCCAGTTTGCCAGCAGTTTCTTTTCTGTTGCAGGCTATGAGATAATCGACAATATTGGTTTTGATACCCCACAGGATGGTGTTGAAGCTGCCCTCGGGCAAAAATCAGATATAGTAGTTATATGCAGTTCTGATGAAGAGTATGCTACGCTGGCGCCGACTATTTTCAACAGTTTGAGAGGCAAGGCTATAGTTGTTGTTGCAGGACTGCCTGAATGTGAAGAAGAATTGAGAAAAACGGGCATTGAAAACTTTATCAGCCTTAAATCAGATATTCTTATAACATTGCAGGGATATAATAATTTACTCGGTATTAAGAAGATTTAAGAAGTATCAATTATGAGACCATCATTTTCAGAATCAGATATTAAGAAAATCAATACAGGATCAAAAGATGCCGGATCCTGGGAAAAGGAAAAGGGAATAGAGAAGAGCTGGTTAACGGCTGAACAGATTCCTCTTAAGAGCATTTATTCAAAAGATGACCTGAAAGGAATGGATCATTTGAATTTTGCCGCCGGATTACCTCCTTTTTTAAGGGGACCCTATTCTGGCATGTATGCAATGAGGCCATGGACCATAAGGCAGTATGCAGGATTCTCAACTGCCGAAGAATCGAATGCATTTTACAGGCGTAATCTGGCATCTGGACAGAAGGGTTTATCGGTGGCTTTTGATCTTGCCACACACAGGGGATATGATTCGGATCACCCAAGGGTAATGGGTGATGTAGGAAAAGCTGGAGTGGCAGTCGACTCCATCCTTGATATGAAAATACTCTTCGACCAGATACCTCTGAATAAGATGTCTGTTTCTATGACTATGAATGGTGCGGTACTCCCGATAATGGCATTTTATATTGTGGCAGCACTTGAGCAGGGAGCTAAGCTTGAAGAACTTACAGGTACAATTCAGAACGATATATTAAAGGAGTTTATGGTTAGGAATACCTATATATATCCTCCCGAATTTTCGATGAAAATTATTGCTGATATTTTCGAGTATACCTCTAAAAAGATGCCCAGGTTTAATTCAATAAGTATATCAGGCTACCATATGCAGGAAGCGGGAGCCACATGCGATATTGAACTGGCATATACACTTGCTGACGGACTCGAATATTTACGTACCGGTATTAATTCAGGCCTGGATATAGACTCCTTTGCACCCCGCCTTTCATTTTTCTGGGCAATTGGCATGAACCATTTTATGGAAATTGCAAAAATGCGTGCTGCCAGAATGTTATGGGCAAAGATAGTAAGCCAGTTTAATCCAAAGAATCCTAAATCTCTTGCTCTCAGGACACATTCACAGACATCAGGGTGGAGCCTTACCGAGCAGGATCCTTACAATAATGTGGGCCGCACATGTATTGAGGCTATGGCAGCAGCACTAGGACATACACAGAGTCTGCATACTAATGCACTGGATGAAGCCATTGCTCTCCCAACTGAATTTTCAGCCAGGATAGCCAGGAATACCCAGATATATATTCAGGAAGAAACCAATATCTGCAGAGCTGTTGATCCATGGGCCGGATCATATTATGTTGAGACACTTACTCATGAAATAGCTGAAAAAGCATGGGCTTTGATAGAGGAGGTTGAGGAGCTTGGAGGTATGGCAAAAGCAATAGAATCAGGTATACCGAAAATGAGAATTGAAGAAGCTGCAGCCCGTGCCCAGGCAAAGATTGATTCGCGTAACCAGGTTATAGTTGGAACAAACAAATATCGACTTGACAAAGAAGACCCGCTGGAGATACTGGAAGTTGATAACACGGCTGTACGTGAATCACAGATTGCAAGGTTAAAAAAATTAAGAAGTGAAAGGAATGAGGAAGCTTGCCAGGAAGCTCTTGCCAGGCTTGAAGATGCTGTAAAAACCGGTAAAGGAAATTTATTGGAACTGGCTGTTGAGGCTGCTCAAAAAAGAGCTACCTTAGGGGAAATTTCGGATGCTTGTGAAAAGGAAAAAGGGAGGTATAAAGCAGTGATACGTTCAATTTCAGGTGTTTATTCATCAGAATTTAAGTCTGATAATGATTTTGAGGAAGCTCGCAAACTGGCAACAGAATTTGCAGAGAAAGAAGGTCGTCAGCCAAGGATAATGGTAGCTAAAATGGGACAGGACGGTCATGATAGAGGGGCAAAGGTTGTATCGACAGGCTACGCAGATATCGGCTTTGATGTTGATATTGGTCCACTTTTTCAGACACCCGAAGAAGCTGCAAAGCAGGCAGTGGAGAATGATGTTCATATACTTGGAGTATCCAGTCTTGCAGCAGGTCATAAAACACTTATACCACAGGTAATATCCGAGTTAAAAAAACTTGGAAGAGAAGATATTATGGTAATTGCAGGTGGTGTTATCCCTGCACAGGATTACCAGTTTCTTTATGATGCAGGAGTAGCTGCAATATTCGGACCCGGTTCTTCTGTTGCAAGAGCAGCTATAGAGATGCTGAAGATTATGCTCTCGGCAATAGAATAAGATGGCAAAAGACGAACTAATAAAGGCAAACGGCTATTTTCTGAATTTTTTTTATATCTTGGCATATTGCACATTTAAGCCTGTAATATGATAAGATATTTGGCAGTACCTGCCTTTGCCCTGCTTGTTTCTTCTGCTGTTTCAACTTTTGCCCAGGAGATTAACTTCAGGGACCCTCAGACATGGATACTTGGATATTTTCAGGCAGACGACCTGCTTCAGAACCCGCATGGAACATGGTTTAATAAAGAATTCGACTCATATCATATTGATGAGCAGGCGCTGATCGAATTGATAAATATGGATCTTGAAGATATTGAGGTACTGGTGGTTATGGGTATCTGGTGTCCCGATAGCAGGCGTGAAGTGCCCAGGTTTTTAAAATTAAGTCAGGTTTGCGGACTTAGGCAGGATAAGATAAGCTTTCTGGGTACTGATAGTAATAAGGAAGCACCGGTTGATGATTATGAAGCACTGGACATTGAAAGGGTGCCGACATTTATTTTTTATTATAATAAAAATGAGATTGGACGCATCATTGAGTATCCGGAAGCGTCTTTAGAGAAAGATATGGTTAATATTCTGGAGACAAAGGACCTAAGGCATAAGGAAGATAAGAAGTGATAATCCTGCCTGAGAGTGGCTCCATTAGAAGTTGAAGTAAAAAATAAATAAAATAGATCGTTATGGAAGAAAAAACCAGAAATTCAGG
>CAZWLP010000090.1:0-7438 GCA_964634565.1 uncultured Rikenellaceae bacterium
AACAAATAACCACTAGCTCTGATACCCTCTCACTTCTTTAAAGCGTCTTAAGAAAATCTGAAATATTGGTTTCTATTCTTTTACTTACATCAGAAATATCTGCCTTAATAAACTTTTCGCCGGTTATCTTTTCATATAGCTCAATATATCTTTCTGAAACCTGGTTTACAAATTCGTCAGGCATATCGGGCACTATCTGACCTTCCTTGCCCTGGAAATTATTCTCCATAAGCCATTCTCTGACAAACTCTTTAGATAATTGTTTTTGTTGTTCGCCTCTATCGAATCTTTGTTGATATTCGTCGGCATAAAAATAACGTGATGAGTCGGGAGTATGTATCTCATCAATAAGGTAAATCTGACCATCCTTCTTTCCGAATTCATACTTTGTGTCTACAAGTATCAAGCCCTGACTCGCAGCTATCTCTGATCCGCGAAGAAACAGTTCCATAGTATATTTCTCAAGTAAGTTATATTCATCCTCGCTAACTATTTTCTGCCCGAGTATCTGCTCTCTCGAAATATCCTCATCATGAAGTCCCTGCTCTGCCTTTGTTGTAGGTGTTATTATTGGCTTATCAAATCTCTGATGCTCCTTAAGTCCGTCAGGCAGTGGAATTCCACAAATTTCCCTCTTCCCGGACTTATAGGTACGCCAGGATGAACCCGTAAGATATGCCCTTACAATCATCTCTACCGGATATGGGTCGCAGCGATATCCAAAGGTTACATTGGGATCGGGTGATGCTATTTTCCAATTAGGTACAATATCGGCAGTTGCATCCAGAAACTTTTCGGCAATCTGATTAAGAACCTGTCCCTTATATGGTATACCCCTTGGCAGTACTACATCAAAGGCTGATATCCGATCCGACACCACCATCATAAGATAATTATTATCAATCATATAAACCTCTCTCACCTTCCCATGATATACATCTTTCTGTCCGGGGAAATTATACTCAGTTGTAACTATTGTTTGCGACATAAGTTAATTTGTTTAGCGTTTAAAGTTATAGCTTATATTATATTATTAATTTCTCGTTTCCTTTGGTCTTTGGTCTTTAGTCTTCCCCCCCCCGGTTTCCTGTTTCCTCCTTCTTTCTATCATCGATTTCGTAAGCTTTCACGATATCTTTAACCAGTTTATGCCTTACAATATCTCTTTCATCAAATCTTATAATTGATATGCCTTCAATTCCTGTCAGGAGGTCTATCGCTTTAACAAGACCTGAGCTATGTCTGTTCGGAAGATCTATTTGAGTTATATCACCTGTAAGTATAAATTTTGAATTAACACCCATTCTTGTGAGAAACATTTTCAACTGGCTCATGGTTGAATTCTGTGCCTCATCCAGTATTACAAAAGAATGTTCGAGGGTTCTGCCTCGCATAAAGGCCAGTGGTGCTATTTGTATAGTTCCATCCTCCAACCACATCTCAAGCTTCTTGTAATTAATCATATCCTTAAGTGCATCGTAGAGTGGTTGAAGATATGGATCGAGCTTTTCTTTCATATCTCCTGGCAGAAAGCCAAGTCGTTCACCAGCTTCGACAGCAGGACGGGTTAATACTATTCTTCTTACCTCCTTATTCTTCAGGGCTCTGACCGCAAGGGCTATGGAAGTATATGTTTTCCCTGTCCCTGCCGGTCCAACAGCAATAAGAAGATCATTCACCTTATAGTCCTCAATAAGATGAAACTGGTTTACCGTTCTGGCTGTTACAGGTTTTCCGGATACATTAAATACCAGGGTTTCATCAAAACCTCCCTCGTTAGAAGTTTTTTCATGATCCTTATCACTGAGAATCATAAGTAAATCTTCCTCTGAAAGACTATTATGAGATACAAAGAATGTTATCAGCGAGTTTATCTTCCCAGCAAAATATTCTACATCATCCACTATCCCATTGCACTTAATTTCGTTACCTCGTGCCACAATCTTTAACCTGGGAAAATAGTTCCTGATTATATCAAGAAGAACATTATTGGGTCCGAAAAACTCCTTCGGATCCACCTGGTCAAGTACAATAACTTTTTCTACCATTTCACTCCTCAAATTTAGGGCCTACAACTCTGATTTCTCAAAAAAAAACTGTAGGTTTGACTCTTACAAAGTAAATCTATTTTTTAAAAAAGAAGCTCAATTTCACTAGAAGATTTCAGGATGTCTGTAATTACACTTACCACAGAATGGCAGGGATATGATTATTTCAACGGAGTGCTGAAAGGTAAGCTTATTAGTTTATGCAAGGGTGCTACAATTATTGATAACGCGAATGGAATTCCTTCATTTAATCTGCAGCATGCTGCTTTTGTTATAAGGAATACTTTCAGGCACTATCCTGAGGGAACTATCCACATTATCTGTGTACAATCGGAATTCAGTGAAAAACAACCTCACCTATTAATTGAAGCCCAGGGGCATTACTTTATCGGATCGGATAGTGGGATATTTCATCTTCTTCTAAATGGAGAGCCCGAAAGGATAATTAGGCTGGATTCTGTTAAAAAAGGAAATTTCGTCGATGAAACTGATATCTTTTCAAAGGCAGCTTCGATAGTATTTAATGGAGAAGATATTGTTAAAGCAGGTACGGAGATTAAGGAGATAAAAGAAAAAATTCCGTTCAGGGCAACAATAGAAGAAGACTCGATAAGTGGTAGTATAATATTTATCGACTCTTACGGTAATGCAATATCAAATATTACCAGGGACCTGTTTTCGCGTGTTTTCAGCAATAAGAAATTCAATATTGCAATTAGGTCGAATAATAATATAATCAATAAGATAAGTCACTCCTACGGTAGCGAAAGCATGAGTGAGCTTATTGCCCTGTTTAACTCGCTGGATCTGCTTGAAATTGGGATAAACGGAGCAAATGCTTCTGAATTATTAAGTCTCCAGGTGGGTGATGTTATAAGGGTGGCAGCCCCGGGTAACAGTAAGGGTGCGGGAATGCTGTTCTGATTCAATATTTATATTTATGGAAAATGATAACAGACTAAAGGCCTTTAGCGATCTATTGGATATTATGGATAAGCTACGTACAAGTTGTCCGTGGGATATGAAACAAACCAACGAGACATTAAGGAAGCTTACAATAGAAGAAACATACGAGCTTGCAGACGCAATTATTGAGAATGACAGCAGTGGTATTTGTAAGGAACTGGGTGATCTTATGCTGCATATAGTTTTCTATGCAAAGATAGGATCCGAAAAGGGACTGTTCGATATAACTGATGTATTAAAGGGCATAAACAAGAAACTTATACACCGTCACCCCCATGTTTTTGGAAACAAAGTTGTTAATAGTGCGACAGAGGTTGAAGATAACTGGGAAAAAATAAAGCAAACAGAAGACGATATCTATAAACCTGTATTATCTGGTGTACCAGATTCACTTCCTGCCATTATTAAAGCCAACAGAATCCAGGAAAAAGTACGCGGTGTAGGTTTTGACTGGGAGGAAAAAGGCCAGGTATGGGACAAGGTTGAAGAAGAATTAGGTGAGCTAAAGGATGAAATTATTAGCAGTGATCCAAATAAAATTGAATCTGAGTTTGGTGACCTGCTTTTTTCGATAATAAATGCGGCAAGGCTATATGGCATAGATCCTGAAGCTGCACTTGAAAGAACTAATCGTAAATTTATTAAACGGTTCAATTACCTTGAAAAGCTTACCATAATGGAAGGAAGATCACTTCACGAGATGAGTCTTTCAGAGATGGATCTTATCTGGGAGGAAGCTAAAGGGAATGATGAGTAATATTGGATGTAAGGCTAAAATATGCCAGGCTCAGACTACGATTATCAATATCTAAATATATAGTTTACTAATCTGAGAAGTATAATACAAAAGATTACTAATCCATCAAATCCTCAAAGCTGATCTTAATTGATAAGACCATATCTTTAAGCTCATTATATCTTATTATTGCGTCGTTACCTACCTTTTGATCTGTTGCTGAAACCATAGAATACAGGTATCTAAGCTGATCGTTTAACATTGGTTGAGTATATGCCCCCTGGGCTGTAACAAGCTTATCTCTCAGGATACCTATTGAGGCCAGCAGCCTGGAATCTTTTTTAGATAATCCCCTGGTTGATTCCTTTTTAGCATTCAGATCTTTAAATATCCCTTCTATATCCGAGCTAAGCTTTCCGGCATCAGCAATTAAATCAACAATCTTTACAGATATATCAAACTGCTCTTTATAGTCATCAAATGAAAGTCCATCAGCGATAAGAGCCGGATCGGGCAATATCTCCATTGTTCCTTTATACTCTGTATCGCCAACAGTTAATATTACTATATACCTGGCAGGAATAACTTTTGGCCCCCTTGATTGACGACGACCGATCGATGCGGGACCATAGGTACGAAGATCCCACATCACCCTGTGAAATCCCTTTGTCTTTTCGACAGGTCGTATTCCTTCTGAATCAAAGTCCATTACCACTGCTCCATCGGTATTCTCAATTCTTATTTTAATATTTTCTGCATCTTCTCCCAGATAATAGTTTATATATAATCCCTCAATTGAAGGTGATCTGAATGTGTTTACGGGCGAAAACAATGTAGTTATACTTCCCTCTCCTATCCTGGAGAGCTGCCTTAGTGGAGAAATATCATCCAGAATCCAGAATGATCGACCCATGGTTGATAGTACAAGATCATTTCTGAATATTTTAATATCGGTAACCGGAACCACGGGCAGATTAAACTGAAAACTATTCCAGCTTGCACCATCGTCTGATGACATATAAATTCCTGACTCTGTACCGGCAAACAATAAACCTTCCATAAAGGGATCTTCCCTTAGCACTCTTGCGGGCTCATTCTCAGGAATGCCACTTGTTATTCTGGTCCATGTTTCACCATAATCTTCGGTTTTATAAATATAGCTGGTCCAATCATCTAGCAGATATCTGGATAGAGCAAAATATGCCTTGGCCGGATTGTGAGGAGAAGCCTCAATATGCTGAACCCGACCTCCGGGAGGCAGATCCTCCGGAGTCACATTCTTCCATGTTTCTCCATTATCTCTTGTAACATATACCGGACCGTCATTTGCACCTGTCCATATAACTCCTTCTTTACGAGGCGATTCAGCAATGGCATAAATAGTGCTATAGAATTCCTCGCCGGTAATATCCCTTGTTATGGGACTACCTGATATAATCTGCTTATCGGGTTCAAAAGCTGTAAGGTCGGGTGATATTGTCTCCCATGTAACACCCTCATCCTTTGTACGATGAAGATATTGAGATGCATGATAAACAATTCCCGGATTGTGGGGAGAAACAAGAATTGGAGCAACCCTCTGGAATCTGTATTTCAAATCGGCAGGATTATGTCCATACATATTAGCTGCACCAACGTAGTATTGTTTTTCCTGTTTTGTTATCTTGTTATATCTCCCGAACCTGCCCTTACAATTGGAATATACTATATTATGATTTCCTGGCTTAGGTACTGCGGGTCCTGTTTCACAACCTCCCACTGACATAATAGATGATTCTGTTCTCCCATCTGAAGCTGAAGCTATCGCAACTGTAGAATTGTCCTGTTGACCGGCATATAGCCAGTAAGGAACCTGGTCGTCAACGTTCACCTGGTATAATTCGGCTGTCGTCTGGTTATTCTGTGACGACCATGTTACACCACCGTTTAGAGTAATATTAGCACCGCCGTCATTTGATTGAATATATATATCCGGAAAGGATGGATTGATCCACATATCATGATTATCGCCATGGGGCGTATATCTTCTTTCCCAGTTTTTGCCACGGTTTACAGATCTGTAGAATCCGGTTGAATTTGAGTAAATAATATCCGGATTGCCAGGGTCTACGTCGATATTGGTATAATAAAACGGTCTGTCAAGCAGAAAAGAATGCTTACCTGCCAGCTCAAAAGATTCACCCTTATCTTTTGAAATATACAAACCACCCTGGTTATTTTCAGCCTCCATCAGCACATAAAGGAAATCAGGCTCCGCAGGGCACACAGCAAGGTCACTCTTACCAATAATTCCCGAAGGTAGTCCATTACTCACCTGATTCCAGGTATTACCTCCATCTGTTGATTTATAAATACCACCTTCCTCAGAACCCGAGATAATAGTCCATGGCTTACGCCTTACGGTCCATATGCTGGCATAGATAATATCAGGATTCAGGGGATGAAATTCCAGATCACATGCTCCGGTATTTTCAGAGATAAAAAGCACATTCTCCCAGCTCTGGCCCCCATCCTCAGTCCTGTAAACGCCCCTTTCCTTATTCGGGCCAAAGGGATTTCCAATTGAGGCTATAAATACTCTGTCGGGGTTTGAAGGATCAATTATAACAGCTCCTATCTGACCGGTCTCGCCAAGACCCAGAAACTTCCAGCTCTTACCAGCATCATCAGAACGATAAACTCCCTTTCCTATTATCACATTACTTCTTATTCCGTCAGATCCGGTACCGACATAAACAATGTCAGGATTAGCCTGGAATACCCTTATAGATCCAATAGAAGGTGATGAAAAATAACCATCAGACACATTTCCCCAGCTACGGCCATAATCAGTTGTTTTCCAGACTCCGCCCCCCGTGGCTCCCATATAATAAGTTGAAGGGTCACTTTCTATGCCTGCCACAGCTGTTACCCGGCCACCGCGAGATGGACCAACATTCCTATATTCAAATTCATCAAATGAGTTAATATCAGAAACATCCTGAGCACTAATACAAATTGTAAGCAGAAAGACTGAAATAGAGAATAAAAATCTTTTTATCATATAGCTTGTTTTTCCTGACTAAAGAAAACAATATACGACAAAAATACTTGCAGAAAATATATTTAATAACAGTTGAAACCGGGTAATAAGCTTACTCTTTGCTCTTATCTTCAGTATCGGTATCAGTACCAGCATCAGTTTCAACATCAGTTTCTGCAACTGCATCAGTTTCTGCCTCAGTTTCAGCATCCTCCTTATCAGACCCTGGAATAAGCATATCGACTTCGTGAAGGATATTATACCAGCTAATTAATTTTTTAATATCTGAAACATATACCCTGTCGCGGTCATATTCGGGCACAACTTCCGCGAAATAAGCAAGCAACTCACCGGATGAAACTTTATGATCAATGGCCAGTCCCCCATTTTCCTTTTTATGAATTTTATCAAAGACTTCCCCAAGAGGGAGATCCTCATTGTCGGTAAAAATTGCAATATCTTCGAGGGAACTAACCTTAGCTGTTCCATGTGCGGCAGTACGTTTTTTAGTTTTAAGATGTTCAACAATAATTGAATTCTTACCCTGGGCGATAAATTTAAATAATCCACCTTCACCTGAGATTGACAGTATATCCTTTAATTTCATTTCGTTACTTTTTACTTTTTACTTTTTACTTTTTACTTTTTACTTTTTAACTTTTACTT
>CAZWLP010000090.1:7538-8904 GCA_964634565.1 uncultured Rikenellaceae bacterium
TTTTACTTTTTACTTTTTAACTTTTACTTCACTACTTAATATTCCGTTCTTTCTTAATTGCCTGATATGCCTCATTTACCTTTCTGAATTTTTCATTGGCTGATTTTTGGAAATCCTCTCCAAGATGATTAACGGTATCAGGATGGTACTTACGTGCCATTCTCCTGTATGCTCGTTTTATATCCCCATCGCTTGCCGAAGAATCTATTTCCAGGATCTTATATGCTGAATCTGTTGAAGGTATAAACATATTTTTTATAGATTCAACATCCTTATATGAGATATTCAGATAGCTTGCAATACGTTCAATTACCCTGATCTCATTCTTATCATAATCTCCATCAGAAGCTGAAATTTCAAATAGTATATGTAATAATTGAACTCTTGAGGCATATTCCATATTCCGGCTTATTTGCCTGCAAACATCGCCAAGAGGGATGTCCTTTTTAAGCATATCCCTCAGCATCAGGATAGCTTCCTTTGCTGTATCTTCACCAAACTGTCGTCTAAACCAGTCCTTTACAAAATCCAGTTCAGATTTAACAATCTTACCATCTGCTTTCATCACTGCAGCTACCAGAACCAGAAGGCTCATCGCAAAATCGCCGGCAGTTGTACTATAATTACGGCCCCTGTAGGTAGTTTGAGTTGTACTTTTATGTCCAGGAGCATCGAACATCGATCCCACAAAATATCCAAACAAAGCTCCAAGCGGACCTCCGAGAAACCATCCAAGTCCTCCACCAACCCATTTTGCATATTTCCCCATGCACTAATTTCTTATAATATTAATAATATCATTATGGATTCTGATTACTTCAGCCAATACCATTTCGCTATCTGCATTATTAATTATATAATCAGATCTACTTATCATCTCAGCTTCAGAAATTTGATTCCTAATCCGTTCCACAACCTGCTCCCTGGTAAGAGAATTTCTATCCATAACTCTGGCTATTCTTTCCTCAATCGGAGCAATTACGGCAAGGGTTTTATTAATAGACCAATCTATTTTACTCTCTAAAAGCAATGCACTTTCAAGTATAAGGTACTCAGAATTTTGCTCTTCGGCCCATATATCAAATGCTTCTAAGACAGCAGGGTGAACCAGTTGATTTACACTGCTTAGAATTTTCTTATTATTAAAGATCAATTCTGCAAGTGCTTTTCTGTCAAGCTCTCCGCTTTTATAAATATCAAACCCTGCTATTGATTTTATTCCCTCGATTATCCTGATATCGTGATCCATAATTACGCGCGCCTGATCATCACTCAAAAAAACAGGAATACCCAGTACTGTAAACACCTTACAGATTGTTGACTTACCACTCCCTATTCCTCCTGTTACCCCTAATCTGAATTTCAC
>CAZWLP010000091.1:0-8641 GCA_964634565.1 uncultured Rikenellaceae bacterium
TTCTCCTTAGTTTCTTGAGTTATGCTCTTTGGATGTGATTTAGCAACAGGTCTTTTTCGCTATAATCCTTTTTTCCCTTCGAGTAGATATTTTCTTCTCCAATCATAGTAGGTCGACTTAGGAATATCGAATTCTCTTAGTTTTTTTCTTACATTACCAGGAAACTTTTCAATCCATTCGATCACAAATAACTTTCTTCGGAGATTAATAATTTCTTTTGCTTTCTTTTCAGTGAGATTATCTATATTATTCATAATATGCCGGTTTAGTTACACTTTAAATTTACGTTAAAAGTGTCCGGCAGGTTATGAGGTACCTTCAACTATGACTTTTATGTAACCGTCGACCAGTTATGAGATCTCCTCATTATTACGATAAAACCTGGTGGTAGGATATGCAAACTCAATATCAGGATGCTTCTCAAAATTCATCAGGATGTCTTCCCATATATCATTTTCGGATGTCCTGCGCTTACGTGGATCACAGATATACCTTAGCGTTAGCATTACACCACTGTCCATCACTTTTGTGTAAACTATAGGAGTAAGGTACTGGTAGAAGATCATATATTTTTTACTTGCTTCCCTGATCTTTTTCTCTGCCGATAAGCTTAAGGATTCAGCATGGTTTGTAATAATATTACCCAGCAGCGTCTTGGCCTTCTGCCAGTCGCTCTCAAATGTTATCAGGACACCTATCTCATTCCAGATAAATTCAAAGCCCGCACTGTAGTTAGCCTGTGACATAGTGAATACTCTGCTGTTAGGGATATGGATGATCCGGCCAGTACTTTGATCTGCATCCACCCATTGCCCTATCTCTAAAAGGGAAAATTGGAAAAGTCGGATATCAATGATATCACCTGCATCACTACCAATCTGAACCCTGTCACCAATGGAAAAGGGCTTCCTTACAAGTATAAACATCCACCCTGCAATATTAGAAAGGGGATCCTTCAGCGCGATGGCAATACCAGCCGAAAGTAAACCAAGGAAGGCTCCCAGCTGACCGAGAGCCTTAAACCATACACCCAGTATTAATAAAACAGAGAATAAACCAAAAAAGAATGATACCGCACGCTTCCAGGTATAACGTATCCTGGGCTCATCAGAATATCGCCAGACTACCTTTAATATTAAATATCTCAGCACCCCCAGTACAACAAGGATTATGATTGAGTAGATAATATTACCTTGCGTCTCCGGAGATATGCCGAGAGAATCTTGCAGGAAAGCAGTTATTTTTTCCATTTTCAACTCATTTTACCGGGAAGTTATAAATTTTTTTGTTCGGAACCCTGGTTTTTAAATAAAGCTATTTGTAATAATGGTAAGCATGTATTATAAATCTGGATAAGAGCTGAGCAAATAAAGTGGGAATCAGGACAGATTGACACGACTGATATGATGAATATATAATTCAAAAAGCATACATTTACCCGTCCCCAACAGGAGATCAATGAAGCGATTATTTGTAATAGTATTATCCCTGGTAATCTGCGGTGCTTATTTGTCAGGGCAGGCTGTATTCCCCGAAAATGGAATGCTTTATATTGATACAGTTGTTCCGCGTATAGATATTACTATTCACCCTGATACATTGCAGTGGCTTTACGATAATCCTGAGAGCGATATAGAATATCATGCTAAATTTGTGTTCAATAACGGGATAGTAAACGACACCATCGAACCGGTTGGTTTCAGGCTCAGGGGTAATACATCGAGATATTCACAAAAGAAATCCTTCAAGGTCTCTTTTAATACATTTACTTCCGGGGGTAAGTACTATGGAGTTGAAAAGCTCAATCTTAATGGAGAACATAACGATCCGTCAATAATAAGGTCTAAGGTAATGTGGGATATTCTTCGCAAATGGGGTATACCTGCACCCAGGGCCAATCATGTAAGATTATATATAAATGGTAACTACCACGGTCTCTATATTAATGTTGAACATATAGACGAGGAGTTTGTACTGTCAAGGTTCGGTAATAACGATGGGAACCTCTATAAGTGCCTTTACCCGGCCGACCTGAATTTTCTGGGTACTGATCAGGAAGCATATAAACTGCTATCAGGCGATCGCAGGGTTTACGAGCTAAAAATAAATGAAGAAGGCGATGATTATTCAGACCTGGCGGAATTTATAACAGTATTAAACTCTTCCTCAGATCTTAACCTTGTCTGTAACCTGAACGGGGTTTTTAATACCTACGATTACCTGAAGGTTATTGCAGCAGATATTTTTTGCGGAAACTGGGATGGATATATATATAATAAGAATAACTACTATCTCTACCATAATACTGAGAGCGGTAAGATGGAGTATATCCCCTATGATCTCGACAACACATTTGGGATAGACTGGTTCGGTGTTGATTGGTCTTCTATAAATATGTATGAATGGCAACCAGGTGATGGAGAAGTAAGACCTCTGTATAATCGAATAATCAATAACCCGGTATTAAGAAACCAGTTTACCTGGTATGCCGGCTTAATGCTTAACTCTGTCTTTGATATCGATTCACTTATTAATAGTATCGATTACAGGCGTGAGATGATTGCACCCTATGTTGTTGATGATCCGTATTACCCTCTTGATTATGGCTATTCATATAGTGATTTTTTATCTTCTTATAATGATGCCACCGGGGCACATGTTAAGTCAGGGTTATACCCCTTTATTATCTCCAGAAGCATATCAATGAAGGATCAGATTGAAAGTGGCACAATGATGCCGGTAATAAAGTATATTGCTTATCAGAAGCTTCCGGAAAATATGGTAGGGATCAGAGCTACCGTTGATGCCCGGGAAAAGCCTCTTGAGGTAAGTGTGTTATTCTCTTTGGATGACGGACCTTTTACAGAAAGTTCTATGAATAGCACAGGAGATGGTGCTTATCTATCTGTAATATCCGGTATATACCCTGATACGAAGCTTGAATACCAGATAAGAGTTGTTGATTTTATCGGACAGGAAGTTATTCTTCCCTGTGAACCATCAATCCTGCTACCGGTATCAGGTGATACACCCCTTCTTTATATTAATGAGTTTATGGCCGATAACGATTTTTTTATTGCCGATGAATATGGATCTTACAGCGACTGGATTGAAGTATACAATGGTGATAGCGAAGCAATTAATCTCGGCGATTTTTACCTTACAGATAATCTGACAACAAGGGATAAGTGGAGGATGCCGGAGATAAGCCTGCAGGCAGGCGAATTCCAATTATTCTGGGCAGATGGCGATCCGGCTCTTGGTGATCATCATGCTGATTTTAAGCTTAGTAAGGATGGAGAGGAAATTGGAATTTTCTCTGCAGAGTTATTTATGGTTGACACCCTTAGCTTTGGTCCACAGACAACCGATATCAGCTATGGCCGTGAGCAGGATGCCTCTCCTTACTGGACATTTTTCACCACTTCAACGCCGGGAGCTACAAATAACAGCGTTTCTATTAATAAGCCTGCCTATGATAAGGAACTTGTTGTATACCCAAACCCGGTTAGCGATTCTTACCTTTACCTGAGCGAAGTAGTAAACTGTACGGTTTACAATTCTATTGGGGTGAGAATCTACAGTGGATACAGTATAAGCAGTATAGATGTAAGTAATTATCCTTCAGGAGTATATATTATTGTTACCGATAAGGGAACTCGTGGGAAGTTTATTGTCAATTAATGTATTAAACTGTACGTCACTCCGCACTCTGTACTCCGCACTTCCTAATGCAACATTTATAACATTTTATCGTCTATATGTTAAAGAGTAATAAATACCAGAACCAAACACAAGATCATGACAGTAGATTTATACGCAAACGAGGTAGTAATAAAGGCGGGGGATACCGTAAAAACCGTCGATAATAATAAGATACCCGGCAAGCTGATAGTAACCAATCAACGGGTGTACTTTAAAACAATAGAGCAGATTCACGAAACTCATAACCTTGAGATCCTGCCGGAAAGCATCGAAGAAGTGATTTACTTCGGAGGGATGTTTTCTGTAAAGGGTATAAATGTTGTGACAACAGACGGAAGTTCCTATAGTTTTCCGCTTAAGAAAAGAGACGAGATAGGGAAACTGATCAACTCAATGTACTAGTTTTACTGCATGGAGCTGGTATTTCCATGACTTATATACAACTATAACATTTCGTTAACGGGATATTATAGAATTATAACATATCTTTCTATCCTGAGTATTATTATCCCTGCCTATGTTACATAATCTATTTAAGACAGCCTTAAGAAATATCACGGGTAAATTTGGCTATACCCTGCTAAATGTATTGGGTATGACCCTTGCAATTACTGCCAGCTTATTTCTTATATTATATGTTCTTGATGAGATATCATACGACAGGTATCATGATAAGGCTGACAGAATTTACAGGGTGCAGTCCTATATTCAGGAAACAGATGATGAATTTACCTGGATAATTGCGCAGATACCCTTTGCCCCCCAGGTAAAAACAGATTATCCTGAAGTAGAGAGCGTAACGAGGCTCTTTAATGTTGGCAGGGTGATCTACAAGTACAATGATATTGAGCATAATGAAGAAGATATGTATTATGCCGATTCTACTTTCTTTGATATTTTTTCTTATAAACTGATTGATGGTAGTTTTGAAGGAGCCCTTAGTAAACCCAACACAATAGTACTTACGGAGTCGTTGGCCAAGAAATATTTTGGAGATGAAAGTCCTGTGGGCAAGTCACTTCAAAATGGAGACGATCTTTACCAGGTTAGCGCGGTAATGGAAGATGTCCCCGCTAATTCACATGTTATTTTTGATGGGCTGGTATCCCGAAGCACTCTGCCCGATGAGTTAGGAAACTGGGGAAACTTCGGAGTGTTTACTTATATCCTGCTTAATCAGGAAACCTCGGCAATACAGTTTGAAGAGAAACTGCAAGACATGTACCCTGAGTATATGGCCTCTATTTTCGAACCTATTGGGATTAAGATTACCTACCAGCTTATGAACATAAGGGATATTCACCTTAGGTCAGATTCGGCTCAGGAGCCTCAGCCCACAGGGAGCATCCAGTACGTTATAATATTTGGTATAGTAGCATTGCTCCTCCTGCTTATTGCAACTTTAAACTATATAAACCTTTCAACTGCCCGCTCAGCAAGAAGGGCAAAAGAAATAAGCCTCAGGAAAGTAGTGGGCTCTAATCGTGGTCCACTGATAGCACAGTTTCTGACAGAGTCAACCCTTCTTACACTTATCTCGTTATTGCTGGGGGTTATTCTAATAATAGTTTCCCTGCCTAAACTAAATATTTTATCAGGAAAATCATTTACCCTGGATATCCTGTATGAACCGGTATTTATTCTGTCTATGCTGGGAATAATGCTTATTGTTGGAATTATTGGCGGACTTTATCCTGCTTTTTATCTTTCTCGTTTCAGTCCTTCTGATGTGATGAAAGGTTCATTTCAATCAGGATCTTCAAAGGGACTTTTCAGAAAGATACTGACTATTGTTCAGTTTACTATTTCGGGGGCAATGATAGCCTGTACCATTATAGTTTTTAGCCAGCTGGCCTATCTTCAGAAGAAAGACCAGGGATGGGATATGGAGAGAGTGGTGATGCTTCAGTTGCCGGATAATGAGCCTGTAACAAAGATGAAGCTTCTTAAGGAGCGCCTTATGGACAGTCCATTAATTGAAAATTCAACCCTTACCAGTAACCAGCTTGGACAGGGTAGTTCAAAGGTAATCTTTAGTGTTGAGACGGATGAGGGGATGCAGCAAAGAGGTGTAAACTTTGCAGTTGTCGATGATGATTTTGTAGAAACACTCGGAGTGGAGGTTCTTGAGGGAAGGGACTTCTCAATTGATTATATAGGTGATACTATTACAGGAGTGCTGGTAAATCAGACAATGGCAGATAGATTTAACTGGGAAGAGCCAATCGGAAAAAAAGTACAATTGGGCGATGGTACTCAGGTGATGGGATCTGTTATTGGATTAATTAAGGATTACCATCAGACAGGCATGTACAATGAGGTGGAGTCACTGATGCTACTCTTCAGGTTGAATAATGCGATTATGTACATTAAACTGGGACAAAATGAGGCAGCTGCCCTTGAAGCAACACGCCAGGCCTGGGAAGAAGTTTTCCCCGGTAAAGATTTTGAATATACCTACCTGGCTGATAATTTCAGTGAGCAATTTGGGAACGACCGTAACAGGAGTACTATCTTTTTGCTCTTTACACTGCTTACTATTGTTATTGCCTGCCTTGGATTATTCGGACTCGCTTCCTATACTGTGGAGAAAAGAACGGGAGAAATTGGGGTAAGGAAAGTTTTTGGTGCAAGTGAAAACAAGGTTCTGGGAATGATATCATTTGAGTTCCTTATTCTTATGATAATATCATTTGTTTTCTCAGTTCCCATAGTAATATACCTGATGTCAGACTGGCTTCAGAATTATGTATACAGGATCAATATTGGTCCTGTGGTATTTATTCTTACCATAGCCTTTACCCTGATTCCAACAGCAATCACAATAGCTTACCAGGCGATTAAGGCAGCCAGAACAAATCCTGCAGAGGCATTGAGGGAGCAGTAAGCATCTTAATATTTAGCTGATTTCTCTTACACCTCTTTCGGAGATGGATGATATATAGGAAGTACTTTTTATTCCCAGCGAGGTAAATACTGAACTAATGATATCAGCACTTAGCCTGGCTGATTCGGCAGAGCTGTTAAAAGCAAATACAGATGGTCCGGAACCTGATATATTAAATGCAAGTGCTCCTGAATCTAGTACAGATTTTTTTGCTATATCATAACCCGGTATCAGCTTTTTTCGATATGGTTCTGCAATAAGATCGCTTACAGAACGGCCTATCAGTTCCAGGTTGCCACTCATTAATCCTGCTATCAAAGCTGAGGCATTACCTGTCTGGGTAACAGCATTCTTAACAGGAACCTCTTTATTAACGAGCTGTCGTGCTTCAGATGTTTTAATAATAATATCCGGATGAACGACAGTGCAAATAAGTTTCTCCGGGAAAGGAATTTGAATTATATCGAGGGGATTATATGATCTCACAAGCGTAAAACCACCCAGTATACAGGGAGCTACATTATCGGCGTGGGCTTCTCCGCTAACAAGTTTCTCTCCTTCCATAGCAAACTTAACAAGTTCCATTCCTGAAAATGGCTTACCCATAAGCTCGTTAAATGCAAATACTGCTCCAGCCGAGCTTGCTGCACTTGAACCAATACCGCTGCCAGGATTAATTTTATTTAAGAAGCGCAGATGAATGCCCTGGTCGCAAGCCATTTCTGTCTTCATTTTTAGCAGGGCAGGAAAGGCAACGTTTGAGTCATCTTCAGGAATATTGACATCAGTACAATTTTCAAATGTTATTTCTCCACTATTATTAAGTAACATTTCCATAATGTCTCCGGGCTGCTCAATGGCAAAGCCCATAATATCGTATCCGCTACCTACATTTGATACTGACGCAGGCGAAAATATTTTAATATTATTTTTCAAGGTCTCTTAGTTTAAGAATTAAGGCTAAAATAGTTATTTTCTTATCAATTTTTATACTCCCTGGTCTGAATAGACGAAGCAGAATATAACTTATAATTATTATCTTGGGTTCCTATTTCAGCTAATAATATTATGCTATGAAAATACTGGTAACAGGAGCAACAGGATTTGCCGGGGGAGTTTTTATAAGGTCTCTCAGGGATAAATTCCCCGACTCTCATATAGTTGGGACCGGACGGAATCCGGAAAAAGCAAAAGAGCTGAGGGATGAGGGTTTTGAGATAATTACAGGGCCTCTTACAGATCCCGGGTTTATAAGTGGGGAGCTGGGCCATTTTACACATATTGTACATTCTGCAGCCAGATCATCCATCTGGGGAAAGTATAGCGAATTCTACAGGGATAATGTAGAGCTTACAAAAAATCTTCTTGATAATATAGAAAGCCTGGAGAGGTTTATTTATATCTCTACTGCCAATATATATTTTAATTTCAAGGATCGTATAGATGTAAAGGAAGACGATCCATTACCACGCAGATATGTTACCTGGTACCCCGTAACAAAATTAATGGGAGAGAGGGAGGTGTTGAATTATCAGAAGAGGGCAGTCCATACTATCTCTCTCAGGCCCAGGGGTATAATCGGGAAGGGAGATACAACTTCCCTGCCACGGGTACTCAAGGCCTATGAGGAGGATAAAATTAAAATAATCGGCAACGGGAAAAACATAATTGATTTTACTTCAATAAAAAATCTGTCGCATGCAGTAGCCCTGTCACTAACATCAGGACCTGAAACCTCCGGGCAGGCATACAATATCTCGGATGGAGAATCATTTGGATTCTGGCCACTGATGGAGGAGACAACAAAAAAACTTGGATATAATAAGAAAATTGGCAGGGTACCTTATCCTGTAGTGTATTTTGCCGCATCACTAAGTGAATTAATAGCAAAGCTCAGAGGTGGTTATGAGCCGTCTCTTACTCGTTACGCAGCAGGAATAATGAAGGCCTCGTTTACTCTGAATAATGATAAAGCCAGTAAACAACTGGGATATAAACCGGTAATATCTTCGATGGAATCTATAAATGAATTCCTTGAATGGCACCAGG
>CAZWLP010000092.1:0-8456 GCA_964634565.1 uncultured Rikenellaceae bacterium
TTTGAGCGGGAAAGGGGATTCGAACCCCCGACCCTCAGCTTGGGAAGCTGATGCTCTGCCCCTGAGCTACTCCCGCTTATAAAGACAAAAGTAACAAGATTAAAGATAATAGTTAAGGCTTAATAGGAAAAATTATTAGCTGAATAATAATAGTAAGGAGAATAAACTACCGAAACTGTAATTTATCCGTTTTTCCATTCCTTCCTGAATTGCTCCAGGAAGCCTTCCATATATTGATGCCGCTCCAGTGCCAGTCTTTTTCCTGTTTCGGTATTCATCCTGTCCTTTAGCAGTAGTAATTTCTCATAGAAATGGTTTATTGTTGAAGAATCGGATAATGTATAATCCTCTTTCGAACCGTATTCCCTGGCATCCTCTCCTGGTATATATATCTGATAACCTTTTGAGCCACCGTAGGCAAAGGCCCTTGCTATTCCTATTGCACCAATTGCATCGAGACGATCAGCGTCCTGGACAATATCAAGCTCTATTGTTCTGGAATAACAATGCTCAAAACTATCCCTGAATGATATTTTAGCCATTATCTCTGCTACGGCATCAATCACACCATCTTTAAGGTTAAAATCGCTCAGGAAGCTTCTAACCATCATAATTCCATCTGTTTCGGCATCTATTTTATCGTCACCAATATCATGCATAAGAGCTGAAAGTTCAATAATAAAGGAATCTCCTTGTCCTTCCTGTCTGAAAATATACATCGCATTAGCCCTCACTCTCTGAATATGCCACCAGTTATGCCCGGCTTCCTTATCTGCCATATATTCCTTTACAAAATCCTCTGCGGAGCTAATTATATCCCTATTACTCATAATATTTACTAATTTTATTGCCGAATGAAAATACAACAAATAACTTTGGAAATTTAAAGTTTAACAGGTTTATGTAGCTTGAACAGTTTAAAGATTTCAACATATCTTATAATCTGATAATCTGATAATCTTATAATCTGATAATCCAACACCAGATCATGCAGGCAGAAATAATTACTATTGGAGATGAATTATTAATCGGAATGACCGTAGATACTAACTCGGCATGGATTGGGCAAGAGTTAACAAATATTGGCATTAAGGTATATCAAATAACCTCTATATCAGATAAAAAGGATCATATACTTAAAGCTATTGATTCAGCAATAAATCGTTCTGACATAGTTCTTGTTACAGGAGGACTCGGGCCCACAAGTGATGATATAACCAAGGAGACCCTGGCAGAATATTTCGACTCCGAACTTATCCTGGATGATTCAGTCCTGCAATATATCAGTAATCTTCTTTCAGAGAGAGGGCTTGAATTAAATGAAAATAACCGTAAGCAGGCGATGGTCCCTTCTTCCTGCAAAGTTCTGCCAAATGGCAGAGGTACTGCGCCCGGTATGCTCTTTCAAAAGGACAGTAAGATCCTGGTTTCTATGCCAGGTGTGCCCTATGAGATGAAAGATATAATGACCAATCAGCTTATACCATACTTAAATAATCACTTTAGCAAAGGTGTTATAATATACCGTCTTGTAATGGTTTATGGTACTTTTGAAGCAAAGCTTGCAGAAATACTAGAGCCTTTTGAAAAACAGTTGCCCGAAAATATTACACTAGCTTATCTTCCTACTGCAGGGATTATTAAACTCAGATTAACTGCCAGGGGTTCCAGCAAGTCAATTTTAGATAAACAGATTGAGCAGGAGATTGAATTATTACAGAGAGCAATACCTCAATTTATTTATGCTTACGATGGAGAAACCCTGGAGCAATGTGTAGGGAGACTATTAAAAGAGCGGAATAAGACTCTGTCAATAGCAGAGTCATGTACCGGGGGCAATATTTCACACATGATTACCGGAGTCCCCGGGAGCTCAGCATATCTTATCGGATCAATAGTGGCATATCATAACGATATTAAAATAAGCGAACTTAATGTATTGCCGGATATTATTGATAGTAAGGGGGCGGTCAGTAGTGAGGTTGCCATTTTAATGGCTGAAGGAATAAGAAAGAGATTCTCGAGCGATTTTTCTGTTGCAACGACAGGCATTGCCGGTCCGGATGGCGGCACAAAAGATAAGCCTGTTGGTACAGTCTGGATTGCAGTAAGCTCAGAAAGCGGCTCCTTCTCACTTAAATTCAACTTCGGAGGTATTCGTGAGCATAATATCAGGCGTGCCTCACTCGCCGCATTAAATATGCTGAGAAAACAAATTATTAATGATTTATCTAGCTAATATAATGACACTTACAGACCTGCATAACCAGGGCTTTCCAAATCTTCAGATACCATTGCCGGCCGGGATACCTGCTTTAATCATTTTTTCCAATTATGTATTATTGAAAAATAGACATTATATTCTTGCATAATTAAATAATAATCACTTATTTTGCGCTTCGATTTTTACACTTATAAGTAACGAGATTTAAAACACAGAGAGATGTCTAAGATATGTCAGATAACCGGCAAGAAAGTGATAGTAGGGAATAACGTATCTCACTCAAAGAGAAGGACTAAGAGAAAGTTTTATCCAAATCTGTTTACAAAGAAATTTTATTATCCGGAAGAAGACCGCTGGGTAACTTTAAATATTTCTGCCGCCGGAATCAGGATAATAAACAAGAAGGGATTACACGCAACCCTTAAAGATGCGAAGGAAAAAGGATATATTGTTAATTACTAAACCTGGATAAAATGGCAAAGAAAGCAAAAGGTAACAGGATTCAGGTAATACTTGAATGCACAGAACACAAAGAGAGTGGACAGCCAGGAACATCGAGGTATATTACTACCAAAAACCGGAAGAATACACCTGATCGTCTTGAGAGGATGAAGTACAATCCAATATTGAAGAAGTACACATTACACAGAGAAATAAAGTAAAGAAATAAGTTATGGCAAAGAAAGTTGTTGCAACACTTAAAACAGGAACTGGCAGATCATTTACAAAGTGTATAAAAATGATTAAGTCAGAGAAGTCAGGAGCATATCTCTTCAAGGAAGAAGTTGTTCATAATGACCATGTTAAGGATTTCTTTAAAAACTAGGAATACCTGAAAAATCTATAAATAGAGCTTTCTTCTTACTGAAGAGAGCTTTTTTTTTCAAAATCCGGTAGTTTTGGCAGGGAGCACAGGGTGCGCTGTACAATTAGCAATTAATCTTAAGTGGCAAAAAAGTGCTAATTTTATCTTTTATTAACCAAAATTATATAAGCTCTGAGCCTTAAACTCTTAAATACTTAAACTTAAAAAGAATGGCATTACTGGGATTCCTTAGCAAGGATAAAAAAGAGGACCTGAATAAAGGCCTTGAAAAGACAAAGGAGAGTGTATTCAAGAAGCTATCGAGAGCGGTAGTAGGCAAATCCAGGGTAGATGATGAGGTTCTTGATCGACTGGAAGAAGTATTGATCAGCTCAGATGTCGGGGTTGATACCACTATCAAAATTATAGAAAGAATAGAAAAGAGGGCTGCCTCTGAGCATTATCTTAATACAAATGAGTTAAATAAAATATTAATTGACGAGATAGCCTCCCTTCTCGAAGAGAACAGATCAGGTGAAGTAATTGGTTTTGATGCGATTCTTACAAAGAAGCCTTATGTTATTATGGTGGTAGGGGTTAATGGTGTTGGAAAGACCACTACAATAGCTAAATTGGCTTACCAGTATAAGAAGGCCGGAAAGAAGGTTTTACTGGGAGCAGCCGATACCTTCAGGGCTGCAGCAATAGATCAGCTTCAGATATGGGCCGATCGAACCCAGGTGGATTTAGTAAAGCAAAGCATGGGATCCGATCCTGCCTCAGTTGCATTCGATACCCTGAAATCAGCTGTGTCTGGGGATTATGATATTGCTATTATTGATACTGCAGGAAGGTTACACAACAAAATAAACCTTATGAATGAACTCTCTAAAATTAAGAGAGTGATGGAGAAGGTTATTGGTGATGCACCTCATGAAGTTTTGCTGGTACTGGATGGATCGACGGGGCAGAATGCCTTTGAGCAGGCCAAACAGTTTACAGCTGCAACAAATGTTACTGCAATGGCAATAACAAAGCTTGATGGTACAGCAAAAGGAGGAGTCGTAATTGGCATCTCCGACCAATTTAAGGTTCCGGTAAAATATATTGGTATTGGTGAAAAGATGGAACATCTGCAGATCTTTAATCGCCAGGAATTTGTTGATTCACTCTTCTCGTAACTAAACTCCCTGCTTAATGTCTGATGTGCCATGCCTGAATATTATAACCCTTGGCTGTTCAAAGAATACAGTCGATTCTGAAAAGCTTCTTAGCCAATTCAGTGCAGCTGGGTACAGGGTAGTTTATAATGACTATAGTTATGATTCTGATATTGTTATAATTAATACATGCGGATTTATTAATGATGCCAAGGAGGAATCTATAGATACTATCCTGCAGTTTGTTGAGGCACGCAGAAAGTCAAAAATTGGAAAACTGTACGTAATGGGCTGCCTTAGTGAACGCTATGCAGATATGCTAAGGGCTGAGATACCAGAAGTAGACGACTACTTTGGGGTTAATGACCCCGCAGAGGTGCTTAAGGGACTGGGAAAGGAATATAATACGGAACTAATTAATGAACGTATTTTAAGCGGACCATCACATTATGCATATCTTAAAATAAGCGAAGGCTGTAACCGCACATGTGCGTTCTGTGCTATACCAATGATCAGGGGAAGATATACCAGCAGATCGATTGAGGATATTTTTAATGAAGCCAGGATACTTGCAGGAAAGGGCGTTAAGGAGTTAATTCTTATAGCACAGGATCTTAGCTATTATGGCATTGATTTATATGGAGAGCAGAAGCTAAGACATCTGGTGGAAAGATTATCAGAGATAGAAGAAATAAAATGGATAAGACTACACTACCTCTATCCGGCTAATTTCCCTCTTGATATAATCGATGTAATGAACAGTAATCCAAAAGTTTGCAAGTATGTAGACATGCCTGTCCAGCATATATCAGATAAGGTTCTGACCAAAATGAGGAGGAGTCACGGCGGACAGCAAACCAGGTCATTACTCAATAAGATCAAGCAGATGATACCTGATGCTGCCATACGTACAACACTTATTAGCGGTCATCCGGGCGAAACAGAGGAGGATTTTAAGGAGCTAAAGGAGTTTATCCTTGAATATGGTTTCGACAGACTTGGTGTGTTTACCTACTCACACGAAGAAGATACCTATGGAGCGCTTAATTATGAGGATTCTGTTCCGGACGATATAAAACTTTCCAGGATGGAGGAATTAATGAGTTTGCAGCAGGATATATCTCTTTTAAAAAATACCAGAGCAATAGGGAAGGAGCTTAAAGTAATTATCGACAGGGAAGAAGGCCTTTTCTTATACGGCAGATCCGAGTTTGACAGTCCTGAAGTTGACCAGGAAATAATGATCCCAAAAAATAATTCCAGTCTAAAACCCGGTGATTTTACTTTTGTAAAGATTACATCCGCATCAGAGTTCGATCTGCTTGGAGAAATTTCAGGTAGATAATATATCAACCATCTGTTTATCTGATCATTAATTATCAATCAGCAGGAGGTAGTTCCTTAGGATCCTCCTTCTTTTTCTCTAGTGTTTTGGGCTTCTTTTTAACCCTGATAGTGATTTCCTCCTTCTTCTTGTTAAGGTCTACAATAACAGTATCGCCCATCTCAAGGTTTGACTTAATAATCACCTCGGCCATAGGATCTTCAAGGTACTTCTGTATTGCACGTTTCAGTGGCCTTGCCCCATATTGTGAATCAAATCCCTTTTCAGCGATATAGTCTTTGGCAGCGTCTGATAACTTTATTAGATATCCCAGGGCCAATACTCTTTCAAACAAGCCTTTAAGTTCAATATCAATAATCTGGTGTATATCTTCCATAGATAATGATCCAAACACAATAACATCATCTATCCTGTTCAGAAATTCGGGAGCAAATGTTTTATGTAAGGCTTTCTGTATTACACTGTTTGCATATTTATTTTTGCTTTCTTTTTTTGCAGATGTATCAAATCCCACTCCCATTCCGAATTCCTTAAGCTGGCGGGTTCCGATATTTGAGGTCATAATAACGATGGTATTTCTGAAATCGACCTTACGTCCCAGGCTATCAGTTAGTTGTCCTTCATCAAGAACCTGGAGCAAAATATGGAATACATCCGGATGGGCTTTTTCAATTTCGTCGAGCAATACAACAGAGTAGGGCCGGCGACGAACTTTTTCTGTCAGTTGTCCACCCTCTTCATAACCGACATATCCAGGAGGAGCTCCAACAAGTCTGGATACCGAGAATTTCTCCATATATTCACTCATGTCGACCCTAATAAGATTCTCACCACTCTCAAAGAGGTACTTGGCCAGAATCTTTGCAAGTTGTGTTTTACCAACGCCTGTTGGTCCAAGGAAGATAAAGGTGCCAATTGGTTTATTAGGATCCTTCAGACCGGCCCTGTTACGCTGGATGGATTTAACGATCTTTGAAATCGCATCATCCTGTCCAATAAGGCTCTTCTTCATCTCATCGCCCATTTTTATCAGCCTTGTTCCTTCTGTCTGGGCGATTCTCTGTACGGGAACACCGGTCATCATGGCAACTACTTCAGCTACTTTCTCTTCATCAACTGTTTCCCTGTTCTGGGACAGATCCGACTCCCATTTTTTCTTTTCGGCATCAATTTTATCAAGTAATTCCTTTTCCTTATCCCTGAAGCTGGCAGCTCTTTCAAAGTTCTGGTTCTTAACAGCGCTCATCTTATCTTTCCTTGTCTCGTCGAGCTGTTCTTCCAGACTTATTATTCTTTCGGGTACTACGATATTTGAAATATGCACCCTGGATCCGGATTCATCGAGGGCGTCAATTGCTTTATCAGGAAGGTGCCGGTCGCTTATATACCTGTTTGTAAGCTTAACGCAGGCGTCAATGGCATCATCAGTATAGTTTACATTATGATGATCCTCATACCGTTCCTTAATATTATGCAGGATGTTAACAGTTTCCTCAATTGAAGTTGGCTCAACCATTACCTTCTGAAACCTTCTTTCCAGCGCACCATCTTTTTCAATATGCTGCCTGTACTCATCAAGGGTTGTAGCACCGATACATTGTATTTCGCCTCTTGCAAGAGCCGGTTTAAGCATATTTGCAGCATCGAGCGATCCTGCTGCACCTCCGGCACCTACAATAGTATGAATCTCGTCTATAAAGAGAATAATATTCTCATTCTTTGATAATTCATTTAATATGGCCTTCATCCTTTCCTCAAACTGACCCCTGTATTTTGTCCCTGCAACAATAGAAGCCATATCAAGGGTAACAACCCTTTTATTAAAAAGGACCCTCGATACTTTTTTTTGTGTTATCCTAAGCGCCAGACCTTCTGCTATTGCAGATTTACCAACGCCTGGATCACCAATCAGTATAGGGTTATTCTTTTTACGACGCGACAGAATCTGTGCCAGTCGCTCAATCTCTCTTTCTCTTCCTACTATTGGATCGAGCCTGTTTTCTATTGCGGCTCTTGTCAGGTCAATTCCGAAATTATCCAGTACCGGTGTGTCTGACGATGATTTTGCCCCTGATTGTCCTCCCAGTTGCTGACCACCCTTACCAGGTCCCTGTCCACCACGCTGAAAACCAGAGTCATCATCCTCTTCCTCATGCGGAAAATCAGCTTTTAATCCGGGAGAATCCTTTTCCGTTAGTTGTCTGATTGACTGATAATCGATGTTCAGTTCTGAAAGATATCGGGTTACAAAGGTATTCTCCTCTTTAAGGATTGCGAGCAAAAGATGCTCGGTATCAATAACATCACTCTTTAGAGCCCTGGCTTCAAGATGAACCAGTTTTAAAACGCGTTCAGTACTTTTAAGAAGAGGCAGGATATCATTATCACTGACTGCTGCGGGTTCTTCCACACGAATATTTTTCTCAACTGAACCCTTTAACATAACCAGATCAACACCCTGGTTCATAAGGATATCAACAGCAAAGCCCTCTCCGTCTCTTAATATACCGAGAAACAGGTGTTCGGGACTAATATGTGTATTACCCAGCCTTATAGCTTCTTCTTTGCTATAGGTTAAGATATCTTTTACTTTTTGCGAAAATTTCGAATCCATAATAAACTCCAGACTCCGGTTTGTGGCCGGATTAATAAAAAAATTGACAATGTGTCATTCTATACGACAAAAATACATAAAAAAGGTTTAAATTCTCCTTTTAGCATAGCATAATCAATAATGCAAATAACATGCCTTAAATTAAGAGGATTTTGTTAAAAAATAGGGTTTTCATTATGCTATAAATAGGCAAATTATCGCTATTTTCGTACTCTCTAAATTCAGAGTATATTTTAAATAAAAATTTCATAAAAAATATCTGATATGTCAGACAATGAGAAGATCATAAAGATCAATATTGAGGAGGA
>CAZWLP010000093.1:0-2289 GCA_964634565.1 uncultured Rikenellaceae bacterium
CGACCTTTCCCCTAACGGTGAAAGAGTAGTTTTCAGTGCCAGGGGTGATATCTTCTCGGTTCCTGCCGAGCACGGTATTACACGCAATCTTACAGCCACATCGGGTGTACATGAAAGTAATGCTGACTTCTCTCCCAACGGTGAATATATAGCTTATATATCTGATGCCACGGGTGAATTTGAGATATATATGGTTAAACATGATGGTAGTGAGGAGCCCATACAGCTTACTCATAACACCAATACCTATATCTTCGGTTATGAGTGGTCGCCAGACGGCAAAAAGATACTCTACAACACCAAGAAGATGGAGCTGAATATTATCGACATTGACAGCAAAAAGGTAACTCAGGTGGCAAAGAGTACAGTATCGCCCTACTTTGGCTTTAACTGGAGTCCGGACAGTAAATGGATAGCATTTACTAAAGGCGAAAAAGATTTTACCAGGGTAAGGTTATATAATGTAAATACAAAGAAGGTATATGATGTTACAGACGGATGGTATAGCTCAAATAATCCATCCTTTAGTTCTGATGGTAAGTACCTGGTATTTACCTCATCGCGCGACTTTAACCCCATCTATAGCAATACCGAATGGAACCATGCTTATAATGATATGGACAGGATCTATATGGCTACGCTGGCAAAGGATACAAAGTCGCCATTCGGATTTGAAAATGATGAGGTAAAGGTGGAAGGCGATAAGGTTGATGAACCTGAAAAGGATGAAAAAGGCAAGAAGAGTGAGCCCAAAGCAGCTGAAGGGAGCAAGGATATAAAGGTTGATGTGGATGGAATAGGTAACAGGATCTTTTCCCTTCCTGTAACACCCGGCAATTATTTTAATGTTACTGCCACAGAAGGAAAGGTATTCTATATGATGATGTCTTCAAGGTCGGGCGGAGTCAAGACAAAAATGTATGATCTGGACAAGAAAAAAGAAACCGAGCTGGGCGACAGAATATCATTTACCATATCATCAAATGATAAGAAGATGCTTGTTGGCAGCAGGGATAAGTTCCAGGTTATCAGTCTGCCCGGCGGACCAATAAAAATTACTGAGCCTATTGATCTTTCAAATATGAAGGTGAAGGTTAATATGGCTGAGGAATGGGCACAGATCTTTGATGAGAGCTGGCGTCATATGCGCGACTTCTTTTACGCTCCCAATATGCACGGTGTTGACTGGAATGCAATGAAGGAAAAATATGGAGCCCTTGTACCTTATGTGGCTCATCGTTCTGACCTCTCCTACCTTATTGGTGAGATGGTTGGTGAGCTGAATGTGGGTCATGCCTACGTAAATAATGGCGAAAGACCAATGCCCGAAAGAATACCTATGGGACTGCTTGGAGCAAAACTTGAAAAGCAGGGTTCAGGCTACTTCAGGATAATGGAGATACTCGATGGAGCCAACTGGAGCAACAGTCTCAGATCTCCACTTGAGGATATAGGAGTTGATGTAAACGAAGGTGACTTCATACTTGAGGTTAATGGTAAATCGACCAGGGACGTTAACGATATATATTCTATGCTGGTGGGCCAGGCAGGTAATATAGTTCAGCTTACAGTTAACAGCGAGCCTAAGATGGAAGGAGCACACAAGACACTTGTTAAGCCAATAGCCGACGAGGCCAGCCTCTACTATTATAACTGGGTGCAGGATAATATTGAACATGTAACGAAAGAATCTAATGGACAGGTGGGTTATATCCATATTCCTGATATGGGTGTTGCCGGACTGAACGAGTTTGTAAAATATTTCTATCCTCAGCTTAATAAGAAGGCTCTTATTATCGATGTACGTGGTAATGGAGGAGGTAATGTCTCACCTATGATAATTGAAAGGCTGATGAGACCACTTACCTATCTTAATTATTCAACAGGACAGACCGAAGGCTCAACATCGCCAAGTGGCATGCACCTCGGACCAAAGGTTACACTTATGGATAAGTACTCTGCATCTGATGGTGACCTCTTCCCCTATCGTTTTCAAACGCTTAAGATGGGTAAGACCATAGGAACAAGATCATGGGGTGGTGTTGTAGGCTATAGCGGAGCACAACCACTTATTGACGGCGGATCGCTTATTACTCCATCATTCGGTCCCTATGCAAAAGATGGCAGCAAGTTTGTGATTGAAGGAGAAGGTGTTACTCCGGATATTATTATTGAGAATGATCCCGCTAAATTATACCAGGGAGATGACTTCCAGCTTGATAAAGCTATTGAAGTGGCTCTTGATGAGATAAGCAAGTGGACCGAGAAGATTACTCCTATTCCTCCATT
>CAZWLP010000093.1:2389-8412 GCA_964634565.1 uncultured Rikenellaceae bacterium
ACTTCCCTCTTCAGAAACCATAAATCCAGGCCGGCATCTTCGTCGTGCCACATATCGTAATTCTCAAAGCCAACGTAATTATACAGCTTCAGAATTTTCTCAATAGTGGTCTCGATAAGTATTGGTAATCCATATTCCTTAGCCCGGTCAATCAGGTGATTATTAATATCTACCAGTCCGCGGATACTTGTCTTACTCTGAACACTACCAAGCAACCACACATATATATAATCATCAAATTTTGCTCTGCGGTTCTTAATATATTTCTCCCTCTTTATAGTCGGGAGCAGCTGTGATGGTCTGATAGCCCGCAGGAACATCCTTGCATACTTTAGTGTACCGACAAAACCACGTTTAAAGTCACTTATCCTGTAATAAAATATTACCGTGGTTTTATCTTCTGAAAGATATATCCCATTAAAACCGCTAACGAGCTCATAAGCATATTCGGCCATGATCCTTACCGACCTGTCAGGGTTCTTCTTCTTCATCATGGCCTGTGTCCTGGGGTTTTCGATAAAGGCCTGTGAGATAATGTCGATTACAAGTTCTCTGTCTGTCCTATCCATATAAGAGTAGCTTTTAATATATGTTACACCCAAGATAAATATAATGATAATTCAGAGGATTAAAATTAGTTTACAATAATTTATAACTTCACCTTATAAAATAAATGCACAGAGAAATAAGTTACGATCAGAGAACAGTTAACTATTATCTTTGATATTAAAAGGAGCAATATATTGAAAGATCTGAGACATAAACTACATAAATACCCTGAGCTGTCAGGTAAGGAGAAGGGGACGGCCGGTATAATTATTGAATTTCTGGAGAAATTCAGGCCCGACAGGATATATAAAAATATCGGAGGATACGGGCTTGCCGCACTATATAAATTTGGTGAGGGACCGACCGTAATGATAAGGTGCGACCTGGATGCCTTACCCATACATGAGGAAACAGATATTGAATATAAATCAAAGAATAAGGGCGTATCTCATAAATGTGGTCACGACGGTCATATGACGATAGTAGCCGGACTGGCGCCATGGCTGGCGGAGCGACCCTTTAACGGGGGCCGTGTTGTGCTTCTGTTTCAGCCGGCCGAAGAAACAGCAAGGGGAGCCGAAGCCGTTCTGAAAGACCCTCAGTTTAAAGAGATCTTACCGGATTATATTTTTGCCCTTCATAATCTGCCCGGCTATCCTCTGCATTCTGTTATTATAGCAAAGGGACAAATGACTCCAACTGTTGTAAGCCTTGCCATAAGATTAACAGGTAAAACATCGCATGCAGCTGAACCGGATAAAGGGATAAACCCCACCCTGGCTGCCGGCACCCTCAATATGGCAGTTACCAGGCTTGCCAATAATGATATCTCAAAAGAGGATTATTCTTTGATAACACCTGTTCATACCAGGATAGGAACAATGGATTACGGAATATCGCCGGGTGAGGGAGAGGTTCATTTCACTGTCAGGTCAAAGAACGAAGGGACAATGGCAATATTAAGAAAAGAAATAAATAAGGTAGCAGATGATATATGTAAGCTTTATCATCTTACTTATAAAATTAACGAATCGGACTATTTCCCTACGGTTATAAATAATGATAACTGCACGGAAATAGTTGCGAAAGCAGCAGGAAAAAATACACTGGAGCTGATAATGCTGGACAAACCAATAAGAGTCGGAGAAGACTTTGGTTTCTTTACAAGGGATTATAAGGCAGCACTATTTGGCCTGGGTGCAGGAAAAGATGCTTTCCCTCTGCACCACCAGAATTATGATTTTTGCGACGAATTAATACCATCAGGTATTAAGATGTTTAAGAGTATTATTTCCCAGATTATTGATGGGCGCTAAGTCTGCCTTCGGCCTGCAGGAAGGGTGGGTATAATGCTGCTAAGTCTTTTCCGGGTTACTCCCTATGGTGCCTTTTTGCGACAGAAGGATGGCTATTGGTCGTGTTCCTTCAAATTCGGCCAGGACAATAATTATAATCACGGTAATCGGCACACTGAGAAGCATACCTACCACGCCCCATATTACACCCCATACAACAAGGGTAAGAAAGACAACAAGGGGACTGATATTTAACGAGCTGCCCATAAGCCTTGGCTCAAGAATATTACCCACAACAATCTGTATCGATCCGACAATCGACACCACCAGTATGGCATGGGTAATATCTCCAAACTGAAGCATCGCAAAGATGGTTGGGAAAAGGGTTGCTATTAATGAACCTATTGTCGGGATATAGTTCAGTAAAAAAATCAGGAAGGCCCAGAACAGTGGAGCATCCACTCCGATAAACAGAAGTGCAAAATAACTTAACAGGCCGGTCAGAAAACTGGTAAAGGTCTTTACAGCAAGGTAGCCATTAATTGAGGTACTGGCTTTTTCTATCATTCCCCTGGCATGTTTATAATTATTTTCTGCAGGGTACATAGCCCTGAGCTTGCGTCCGAAAGTAGGCTCCTCAAGCAGGATAAAAAGAAGGAAGATAAGAACGGTAAATATATCGCCGAAAATAGATGTAAGAGCACCAAATATATCAGACAATATACCTCCAAAATCAAAATCAGAAGCATATTCTGCTATTACGGTCTGGATATCAAGGTTTAACCTGCTGTTTATAGCCTCCACTATCAGGTTTACATTGGATTCATAAAGAGGCAGCGCATTGGTTAGTTGCTGTATATTGTTAGTAATAAGAGAGATAAAAAGGCTTATCAGGGCAATAAGCGAGATAGTCGAAAAGCTTGTAAGCAACCATGTTGGCAACTTTTTGAGAAAGCGAACTTTTTTAAGAAGACCCCTTACGATACGAATCATAAACCAGCAAAGAATAGCCAGGATAAAGGGTACAATTATCGCTTGAGCCAATATCAGCACCACAATTGCAACTACTACAATCAGCAGAATATATATCTTTTTAATATTATCCATCTCAGAAATATTTTAAGACCCCAAAGATAAGCAGATTCCTCCTTATTAGTCAATACCCGGGCTATTTATATCTCTATTTAGTATATTTACCCTGCTAATATGGTATGATATGAAAAAGTACTTATTACTCTGGATTTTATTCTTTCCCCTTAACATGATGGCGCAGGAAGGAACGCCTTTTATTACACACTACAGGGGAAGCTGGAATCAGAATATGCAAAACTGGGCCATCTGCCAGGACAGCAGCGATGTGATGTATTTTGCCAACAGGCACGGTCTGGTTTCATACGACGGCTACAGGTGGGAAAATATAAGGCTCCCGAATACTCCGATGAGCCTGGCACGCGATCCTGAATCAGACAGGATTTATACTGGCGGACTGAATAATTTCGGATACCTGGATAAGGATTCAAGGGGAAACTATAATTATATAACAATATCTAACGACTCAATAGGTACAGGGATAATAACCGGAATACACTTTGAAGACGATATAATAATATTTTACGGGGATGAATCGGTATCTGTCTACGACAGAAATGCTGAAAGAGTAAGCAGTCAATGGCTGGCAAAAGAGAACGAGGCTTTTACGGGGGTGGTATATGTTGATAACAACCTGTTTATTAATGTCAGCGGCAGGGGACTGCACAGGATAGACAGCGACACATTATTTCCTATAGTTACTGGCTACCTGACCAGGGACTGTGAGATACTATTTACCCTGCCCCACTCAGGTGGAAAGGTGCTGATGGGTACAGGCAACAACCAGCTGTCGTTATTTGACGGGATAAAATATTATGATTATCCCTTAAGCAATACTGAATACCTTGAAGAAAACCTTCTAGCGGGAGGAGTGGTGGTTGGTGATAAGTACTATGCCTTCTCTACCCTTTACGGTGGTGCAATAGTTGTTGAAAAACAATCAGGTAAAGTAGAAGATATTATAAATTACCAGAATGGTCTGCCCGATGATGAAATATACGCCATGGGCAGCGATAGCAATGAGGGGCTCTGGCTGGCTCATAGCTATGGCGTATCGAGGGTCGATCTTAAACTGCCTGCCGAAAGCTACTCCGGATTCCCCGGACTGGAAGGCGTACTTACTGCTTCGGTAAAGTATAAGGGCAGACTGTATGTAGCGACAAATACCGGGCTATATATACTTGACGAAGTAAAGAATTATACAGAAGTTGAAGAGTATTACAGGGTTAAGCAGCCTGTAAAAAGAGAAGAAGCTGTTATATCACCAATAGCAGCAGAGGGTAAAGAGCAAAGATCGGAGAGCGAAGAGCCAAGTGGGGAAGATGAAAAAAAGCCATTAAGAAAGGTTTTTTCGAGATTGTTCTCAAAAAATCAGGAAGCAGGGAGCAGGGAGCAAGGAGAAAAAAGTACCGGTGAACCCTCCTCTGCTAAAGCTTCCACCTTCGATAAATCTATGGTGGACAAGACGGAAGGCGAAGCAGAAGGCATAGAGCAGGCAAAAAAGCAGACTGTGGAGACCAGGATGGTGACAAGAAAGAGGAAGGTAAGTAAGTTGCAGTCGATAGATTGGATATACAGAAAGATAGAGGGCATAAACACAAGGTGTAACAGCATTATTGCAACAGACCACGGACTGGTAGTTGCATCAGGGTCGGGATTATTTTCTGTTAACGGACTGGAGGCTGAAAAGATCAGTGACGACCGTAGTATAAATGCTTTAATTTATTCTGACGGTCGCCTGTTTATCGGGTCGGAACAAGGAATCTACACTGCCCTGTACAGTGATGGCCGCTGGTCGACAGACCGGACATGTTTTAATCATAAGACACCCGTATATTCGATCGCCATCGACAATAAATCTGCAATATGGGCCGGTGGAAAAAATATAATTTACAGGTTTAAAGAGCTCGAAAATGGTCGTTTCGGAGAAGAAGAATGGTACTACTATTCGTCAGAGTTCCAGGAAAACTGTATGATTGATAATGTAAATGACACCATTATGTTATTTGCTGACTCAGGGATTCAATATTTCTCGGTTGAAGACGAGTCATTTAATCCATATATCCGAACCCGCGATCTCAGAGACGGCGCCTCCGGAATGAGGTATATATTAAATCAGAGCGGATACCCATGGATCTTTGACGGAAGAGAATGGTATACCCTGAATAACTCTATTCGCGAAGATGCTTCTGTTAAAAGGATACTCAGATTATTTGATGAGATATCGTCAATTTCTTTTACAACAAAGGGTGAACTATGGGTTATCGATGACAGCAAGGGTATATACGAGCTAAATCCGGGAGAGGAAGAAGAGGCAGATCAGCGTTTCAACCTGTTTATCTCAAGAATCTATAATGAAGAAGGCACCTTCTTTGATTTTAAGAACCTTGTCTTTGAGCCGGGAGAGCAGGCCATTAACCTGAAGCTGAGTGCCCCTGACTATATAAAAGAAACATCTACACAGTACCAGTATCTTATAGATGATATGATGCGTACATGGTCGGCCTGGAGCTATAACCCTGATATAAATCTCTTTTTGCCTTCAGGAGAATATACGATTCATCTTCGTGCAAGAAATATACTTGGCAGGGTAAGTGATGAAGAGAGCATCTCATTTTCTATCAAGCTTCCATTTACTAAGACAGCATGGTTCTTTATACTTATGTTTGTTGCTGCCCTGGGCTTTATCTGGCTCCTCTTTGACCTGAGGCAACGAAAGCTGAGACACGACAAAAGGATACTCGAGATAAAGGTAAAGGAAAGAACCATTGAGCTTGAAAAGAAGAAGGCACAGATAGAGATTCAGAGGGATGAAATAATAAGACAGAATGAAGATATAACAAGCAGCATTACATATGCAAGGCGAATACAGGAAGCTATCCTGCCTTCTATTGATCTTCTGGAAAAGAATTTCGCAGAATATTTTGTAATGTTTAAGCCAAGGGATATTGTTAGCGGCGACTTTTACTGGATTACCGAAAGCAGGAGCTTTATATATTTTGCCGTGGCAGACTGTACCGGTCATGGTGTGCCGGGAGCCTTTATGAGCATGCTGGGTATATCGCTCTTAAATGAGATTACCGGTGAGGG
>CAZWLP010000094.1:0-8224 GCA_964634565.1 uncultured Rikenellaceae bacterium
GACCCAGTATATCAATATTAAGGATGAAATTGATATGGCTATAAAATCGGTGATAGATTCCACTGCTTTTATCAGGGGTAATGAAGTAGGCCTCTTTGAAGACGAACTGGCAAATTTCCTGGATGTCGACAACGTTATAACATGCGGCAATGGAACTGATGCGCTGCAGGTTGCTCTTATGGCTCTCGACCTGGAGCCGGGTGATGAAATAATAACTACCGACTTTACATTTATTGCAACAGCAGAGGTAATAGCCCTTCTGGGCCTGAAGCCAGTCCTGGTGGAAGCGGATCCGGACACTTTCAATATATCTGTAAGTGCCGTAAGGGAAGCCATTACTGAAAAAACCAGAGCCATCCTGCCGGTACATCTTTTTGGTCAGTGTGCAGCCATGGAAGAACTGCTCGATATTGCAGACCAACACAGGCTTTATATAATTGAAGACACAGCCCAGGCACTTGGTTCAGAATATATCTTTCCAGACGGAAGAAAAGCTAAGGCAGGAACTATGGGCACCATAGGTACAACATCATTCTTCCCCAGCAAAAACCTTGGTTGCTATGGTGATGGAGGAGCAGTATTTACCAGCGATAAACTGCTGGCAGAAAAGATCAGGAGTATAGTTAATCACGGTATGACAAAAAAATATTACCACGATTATATAGGTATTAATTCGCGGCTCGATACAATACAGGCAGCAATATTAAGGGTAAAACTTAAGTACCTGGATAATTATAATATTGCACGGGCCGGCGCAGCTTCGAAATATTATGCAGCACTCAGCTTAATTAATGGTATTAAGTGTCCCGGACAAAGCAGCTTTTCAACTCATATCTTCCATCAGTATACCCTTCAACTCGATCCTGACAACAGAAATCCCCTTAAGGATTTTCTGGCTCTGAATTCTATACCTTCTATGATCTATTATCCTGTTCCCTTACACCGGCAAAAAGCCTATAAGTACCTTAAGCTATCCGACCATAATTATCCTGTAACAAACAGGCTGTCTGAAAGAGTTCTCTCACTGCCAATGCATACAGAACTTGGCGATGATCAGATTGATTATATAAGCTCCAGGATACTGGAATTTTTTAAGAAAATTTAAGATGAATAAAAAATACTTTGCACACGAATCAGCTGTAATAGACCGGGATTGCAAGATAGGCCCGGGAACAAAGATCTGGCATTTCTCTCATATAATGAGCGATTCCGTTCTGGGCGAAAATTGTAATATCGGGCAAAACGTGGTGATATCACCCGGTGTCATCCTGGGCAACAATGTGAAAGTTCAGAATAATGTTTCAATATATACCGGGGTAATATGCGAAGACGATGTCTTCCTGGGTCCTTCTATGGTATTTACAAATATAGTCAATCCCAGGAGCGCTGTGATCAGAAAAGATCAGTATGTAAAAACCAGGGTAGGCAGAGGTGCTTCAATAGGCGCCAATGCAACAATTATATGTGGTAACAACATTGGATCCTTCTCCTTTATTGGAGCAGGAGCAGTAGTAACAAAAGAGGTAATACCCTACTCCCTGGTACTGGGTAACCCTGCCCGCCATGTGGGCTGGATAAGTGAATATGGTCACAGGCTGGAATTTGATAAAAACGGCGTGGCCGAATGTCCCGAAAGCAAGGAGAAATATAAACTTTCAGCCGATAGGGTTTCAAAAATTAATAACTAATTTTACCCAAAATCTACCGGATAATGGATAATAATACTAAGAATTTCGGCCTTATCGGAGTAGCAGGATATATAGCAGTAAGACATCTTGCAGCCATAAAGGAAACAGGTAACAGGCTGCTGGCAAGCCTCGATCCCTTTGATAGCGTCGGAATTATAGACAGCTACTTCCCCGATAGCGATTTCTTTGTTGAGTTTGAACGCTTCGACAGACACTTTGAGAAGCTAAAAAGGAATAATATAAAAATAGACTATGTGTCTATCTGCTCTCCTAACTTCCTTCACGATTCACATATCAGGTTTGCCCTGCGCCAAAAAGCCGATGCGATATGTGAAAAGCCTATTGTTCTGAACCCATGGAACATAGATGCTCTTCAGGAGATTGAAAAAGAAACAGGACAGAAGGTTAACACAGTGCTTCAGCTTAGATTGCATCCATCTATTATTGAGCTCAAAAAAAAGGTTGAAAATGAGCCGCCAGATAAGGTACACGATATCGACCTGAGTTATATTACTGGCAGGGGAAACTGGTATCGGTTCTCGTGGAAGGGTGATATTCAAAAATCAGGAGGTGTAGCCACAAATATCGGAATACATTTTTTTGATATGCTTACCTGGATCTTCGGAAAGGTAGAGAAACAGACTGTTCATATTAACCAGGCCGATAAAGCAGCCGGTTATCTTGAGCTCAAAAAGGCCCGGGTAAGATGGTTTCTCAGTCTCGATACTGACGACCTGCCCCAAAAGGCAAAAATATCAGGACAAAGAACATACAGATCGATAAATATTGAAGGAAAAGAAATTGAGTTTAGCGGTGGTTTTACTGATCTGCATACCCGGACCTACCATAAAATTCTGGAAGGAAAAGGATTCGGACTCGAAGAAGCACGGAGATCGGTAGAAATTGCACACACAATAAGGAATAGCACCCCCGAGCCGGCAAAGGGGGAAATTCATCCAATGATCACAGAATTATTAAAATAAAATTATGTACAACAAGCTGCTAAAAGGAGAAACAAAACTGTCTGTAACAGGACTCGGATATGTGGGTCTGCCTATTGCTCTGGCTTTTGCAAAAAAAATAAGTGTTATCGGCTATGATATAAGGGCCGAGAGGGTTGAGTTAATGAACCGGGGAATAGACCCCAGCAATGAGCTTTCAGCCGAAGAGTTTGCAAACTCCGATATAGTGTATACCTCAAAAACCGACGACCTGAAAAGCGCCTCATTTCATATTATAGCTGTACCAACACCTACCGATAAGCATAACCTGCCCGATCTTAATCCTATTCTTGAAGCATCGAGGGCAGTAGGCGGGATTCTTAAAAAGGGTGATTATGTTGTATATGAATCGACTGTTTACCCCGGATGTACCGAAGAAGACTGTGTGCCGGTGCTGGAGAAATTTTCATCGCTAAAATACGGAGCTGACTTTAAGGTTGGGTTCAGCCCAGAAAGAATTAACCCGGGCGATAAAATTAATACCCTTAGCTCTATTGTAAAAGTCACAAGTGGATGCGACGATGAAGCAGCAGAAGAGATAGCCCGTACCTATGAACTGATTATTGAGGCTGGCGTGCACAGGGCCAGTTCCATTAAAGTTGCAGAGGCCTCGAAGATTATTGAAAATACCCAGCGCGACATAAATATTGCATTTATGAACGAACTATCCATCATCTTTAACAAGATGGGGGTAAATACCTATGAAGTACTCGAAGCAGCAGGAACAAAGTGGAACTTTCTTAAATTTTCTCCCGGACTGGTAGGGGGACATTGTATAGGTGTCGACCCCTATTACCTTTCCTATAAGGCAAAAGAGCTTGGTTACCATCCACAGATGATAGACTCAGGCAGGTTTATAAACGATAGCATGGGCCGTTATGTGGGTAAACAAACGGTTAAAAAGATAATATCATCATCGAAAAGCCCCAGGGGTGCAAGGGTACTGATAATGGGTATAACCTTTAAGGAAAATGTGTCGGATATCAGAAATTCCAAGGTAATGGATGTGATTGATGAATTACTCGATTTCGGTGTGAAAGTTGACGTTGTAGACCCCCGGGCCGATGCCGAGGAAGTTAATAATGAATACGGTATTGTACTGGAGAAGAATCCGAAAGGAATATACGACGCCGCAATCGTAGCAGTTAACCACAACGAATTTGCAAATCTTGATGACGAATATTTCTCTAAAGTACTCGATAAGAAAGGCATCGTAGTTGATATTAAAGGAGCTCTTAAAGAAAAAATTAAACTATTCTCCTACTGGAGCCTGTAATATGACTGAAAAAATCCTGGTAAGCGGAGGAACCGGATATATTGGTTCGCATACAGCCATTGAACTGCAAAACAAAGGCTTTGAAGTCATTATTGTCGATAATCTGCATAATTCAGAATTAAGTGTGCTCGATGGAATAGAAAAAATTACGGGCAGCAGGCCCTGCTTCGAAAAAATCGATCTATGCAATAAAGAAGAACTATCAGGCTTTATTAAAAGACAGGGAGACATAAGGGCAGTCATACATTTTGCCGCCTTTAAATCTGTAAGCGAATCTGTTAAAAAACCCCTCGAATATTATCGTAATAATATTCTGTCTCTTTTAAATATACTGGACCTGATAAAGGAATTTTCTATAAACTCCTTTGTATTCTCATCATCCTGTACTGTATATGGCCAGCCCGACACGCTGCCGGTAAACGAACAGTCGCCCGTTCAGGAAGCTGCTTCACCATATGGATACACCAAGCAGGTAGGTGAAATCATACTCAGGGATGCCGTCGCTGCTTCAGAAAATTTAAAAGGAATATCGCTCAGGTACTTTAATCCAATAGGAGCTCATCCCTCGGCGCTGATAGGCGAACTGCCTGGTGGCACACCCGATAATCTTGTACCCTTTATAACACAAACTGCTATAGGAATCAGAGACCAGCTAAAGGTATTTGGCAATGATTATAATACACCCGACGGTTCATGTATCAGAGACTACCTTCATGTAGTCGACCTGGCCAGGGCTCATGTAAGTGCAGTGCTCAGACTGCTTGAGAAAAAGAACACCTCAGATTATGAGGTTTTTAACCTGGGGACAGGAAAAGGCGTTTCTGTCTTTGAAGCCATAGAGTCATTTGAAAGAGTTTCAGGTAAAAAGCTTAACTACATAGTTGGAGACAGAAGAGAAGGTGATATTGAACAGATATGGGCAGATCCCTCCTATGCAAATAAAGAGCTGGGCTGGAAGACAGAACTCTCCCTTGATGATGCTATGAAATCGGCCTGGCAATGGGAGCAAAACTACAGAATGAAAAAAGCTGAAAAATGAAAAAAACAATATTGATAACCGGAGGAGCAGGATTTATTGGCTCACATGTGGTAAGGCGCTTTGTTAAAAACTACCCCGACTACCTTATTGTTAATGCAGATAAACTTACCTATGCCGGTAACCTGAATAACCTGAAAGATATCGAAGAAAGTCCTAACTACCGGTTTGAGAAGCTTGATATTGTTGAAAAAGATAAGCTGGAAGAACTGTTTCAAAAATATAACTTTGATGCAGTTATTCACCTGGCAGCCGAATCACATGTAGACAGATCAATTACTTCACCCGATGAATTTGTATTTACAAATATTATAGGTACTGTAAACCTCCTTAACTCTTGCAGGAAGCTGTGGTCAGACTATAATAATAAGCTGTTTTATCATATATCTACCGACGAAGTTTATGGCTCTCTTGGTAGTAAGGGACTCTTTACCGAGTCCACATCGTATGATCCTAAGAGTCCCTACTCCGCCTCAAAGGCAAGCTCGGATCATATGGTAAGGGCATATTACAACACTTACGGCATACCGGTTGTAATATCAAACTGTTCAAATAATTACGGACCAAACCAGTTTCCTGAAAAACTTATCCCTCTTGCCATAAATAATATCAGTAACAAAAAGGATGTTCCGGTTTACGGTAAGGGCGAAAATATCAGAGACTGGCTCTATGTAGAAGACCATGCCTCTGCCATCGATTCGGTTTTCCATAAAGGAAGACATGGAGAAACTTATAATATCGGAGGAAATAATGAATGGACCAATATCAGTCTCTTGCACACCCTCTGTTCCATTATGGATAAAAAATTAGGACGTAAGGAAGGCGAAAGTAAGCAATTGCTGACTTTTGTAAAAGACCGGGCAGGCCACGACCTGAGATATGCCATCGACTCTGCCAAGATTGAAAAAGAATTAAACTGGAAGCCTGTTTATGATTTCGAATCAGGTCTGGCACTAACCGTCGACTGGTACCTGTCGAATAAAGAATGGCTGGATAATGTACTATCCGGAGATTACGAAAAATACTACAACGAACAATATGGGGGAAGAGTTTGAGTGAGTTGAGAATGAGCTTGAGTGAGTTGAGAAGGGTTGAAACTGGGCTGAAAAAGTTTTTCTAAACTATTGATTGCGGCAGCAAGCATCTAAACTATTTGCTTCGGAGAAGTAATCTCAACCACTGGTAGCTTTGCTGCAATCTCAACTTTATTCCTTTGCCCTACGCCTTACATCTTCGTATAAACCAGTTCGAGCCTGGGCGGATTATCACTTCCTTCGCCCCATAAAATAAGATGATTCCCGTCGTAAGAGTTGAATATTATCTCCAGCTCAGGTTTAAGCAGCGAACCAGGTTCAAGATAGTCCTGAACAAAAGCAGAAATATTTATCTTAAAATATTTATCGAAAGAATAGTACTGGCCATCGGCAAATAAAGGATCAATCTCATAATCTCTGGTAATATAGCGGTTACCTTCTTCATCTACATACCTGGCGAGCAGGTACGAAGGGAAGCCGTCCTCAGGAAAATCTGTATCATTTGAATATGCAGGCAGATATAATCGTGCCCTGTTAATAGCCAGAGGAAGACTGTCTTTCAAGGATTCCAGCCCTGCCATTCTGAGGGTCGTATACACCCCGTTATAATTTTGAATATATGAAACCGTATCCTGTATCTCCTCATTAATATACCGAATCTCTTTGTCTGGTTCGGCAGCTTCAAAATCATGACTGAATAAATTATAACTAACAGTCTTGGAATTAAACAGAAAACTAAATACTTTACTTACATCAGCTGTATCAGTATAATATAAATTCAGTCCCGAAAAGCCCGAGTTAAGATTAACCCTTACCATATGGTAATTTTCTGTCTGAGGGTATTCAAAATATAGTCCACAAAAATAATTCCTGAAATCAGGGGGAGTCTCAGAAAGGAAGATCTGGGTGGTGTCCCTCATCAATTCATTAATAAATGTAACTGGCAATTTTATACTTATAATAGTATCACTACCTGTTAAACCATTAAAGCTGATTCCTCCCAGAAATTGCTTTATCGGGACATTATCATTAATATAATAAGTTGAGTCGAACGACAAAACTTTATCTATCTCGTAAATATTAATTACCTGGTGTTCAGGAAGGTTGCCTTCAACCGACGAAATATAAACTCTTAGTATTAGCGAATCAAAAGTAACATGATCCTTTGGCCACTCCTCTGCCAGCCAGAGCTGCGATATAAATCCTGCTTCTGTCAGACCAAAGCGCGAACTGTAATCACAACCAAGATAATAAATAGATGGCTTTTGGGTAATACCATCATCATCGGTATAGAAGCTCTTTATTTTATCAAAGTAAGAAGTGTAGGAATTAACCTTTATTGTGTCGGTAGAACCAACTGTGCTAAGATCAGAATCAAGAAGTATCTCATCGCCAATCCGGGAAGGATCTTCCTCACAGCCTGATAATGTAAGTAAGCCCAGAAGTGGTAAAATAAATAATAAACCGTATAGTGATTTTATCCTGGATATTGGTCCCTCTTTGCGCTCCACCGCTTTATCCCTATTGCAAAAGATTGTCATAAAATTCATTATATGCATCAACATAATCCTCTTCGCCCTGATATCCCAAGACCGGCTTATCAAGACTGTTTAAATATTTCTCAACATCACTGTCAATCTCCTTACTCCCAAGAATTATGCCATCTGCATAATCGATAGCAAGTTTGGAGAGATTAACAAAATCTGGTTTCTCAACATGCATGATGTCAGCCTTTTCAATTCCATCGGCCATCAATTTTGTTGAAAACGTATCTCTAAACGGTTTAGTAAATCCATTATTGTATATAGAATACACTATTTTAAGGTCGGCAAACATGGGATCGTCATAATACAGCTTCCTGAGGTAAATAGGAATAAGCGCCGATAACCATCCGTGAACATGCACTATATCGGGCGACCACCTTAACTTTTTAACAGTTTCTATTACTCCCCTGGAAAAAAATATCGATCGCTCATCATTATCAGCAAATTCAACACCCTTTGCATCTTTGATAACGTGCTTACGGTTAAAATAGTCTTCATTATCAATAAAATAGACCTGCATGCGTGCAGCCTGAATGGAGGCGACCTTAATAATCAGAGGATGGTCGGTGTCGTCAATAATCAGATTCATGCCCGAAAGACGAATAACCTCATGTAACTGGTTTCTCCTTTCGTTTATTACACCAT
>CAZWLP010000095.1:0-8137 GCA_964634565.1 uncultured Rikenellaceae bacterium
GTATCGTCGCATGATGATTCTATGGCAAGTATAGTGACAGACATTTAAAATTTAATTCGATTTTTTACCTATTTTTGGAATGCGATTTGAGGACTAACTAATAATGGGCAAAATTAAGAAAATATATAAATATACTTTCATCATATTCTTTCTGTTTATTGTTCTGCCTTCAATAGCCTTCTTTATGCTAAAAATGCCATCAGTTCAGACATATCTTGGCGGAAGGTTTATGAACAATATATCTGAAAAGATTAAGGGTGAAATTGAATTCAGTCATATTCACTTTTCCTTTTTCAACAGAGTAAGGGTTAACGACTTACTTATCAGGGATTTCTCATCAGATACCCTTATCTATTCCCCCTTTGTTGATGCCGGGATAAGAAAGATAAAAAAGAAGGAACGCCTTCTTCGACTGGGCAGAATATATGTTGAAGAGCCCATTATTAAAATAAAACCTGACTCTGCAGGAGATCTTAATATTCTTTACTACATCGATTTTATTATACCTGAAGATACTGCAAAACGAAATCGTGAGCTATCAATTAGCCAGATCAGGGTAAGTAACGGTACTTTAAGCTATACTAATGGTGATTCTGCTTCTTCAGATTCAAGACTAATTGATTTTAATAATATCAGATTAAATGAATTTGATATTACAATTGATAACCTTAATAAACTATGGAAGAAGGTAAATCTTAGCCTGTCTGAACTATCTTTTAAAACAGAGCAGGGATTTGAGCTTGTAAATATGTTTACTCAGGTAGATATAGGATCGGATTATTTCTACCTTATCGATCCCACAATCAGGACCGGTGGCAGTTTTATTAATTCCGACCTGCTGGGCATTGATTATACAAGCAATAATGAAAATTTTAACTTTAATAAAGATGGAAATCTGAGATTAAAGATCAATAGCTCGGTTATTGCTCTCTCAGACCTGGGATATTTTATCGACGACCTCTATGATTTTAAAGAAGAAGTCTCATTATCAGGAGATTTAAGGGGTACTATTGCTGAACTAAAAGGAAGAAACCTGGATCTCTCTATTTCCGATACCACGAGATTATTATTCGATTTTGATATGTCTGGTCTTCCGGAAATAGATAATACCTTTATGTTTATTAACGTTAAAGAATTTAAAACACATACTTCCTCAATTGAGGAAATAAAAATACCAGGTAAAGGATTTATTGACCTGGGGGATGAAGTAAGGAGATTAGGGAATATTTCCTTTGTTGGAAAGTTCACCGGCTTTCTGACTGATTTTGTTACCTACGGGAAATTCAAAAGCGAACTGGGAAATATTTCAACCGACATTCTTTTTAAGCCAGATAAAAAACAGTCCTTCGTATATACAGGATCATTCGATATAGAAGGAGCTGATATTGGGAAACTTATCGGATCAGAAAATTTACTTGGCAGCGCCTCGGCATCATTTGAAATAGATGGCTACTCAGAATCATTTAATAAATTTCGTGCTAATCTGAAAGGATCAATAGATAGTCTCGAACTTAATAACTATATCTATCGGGATATTGAGGTAGATGGATTGTTTACGGAAAGAGTTTTTGACGGTTCAGTTAATTCAAAAAGTGATAACCTTGATATGAACCTGCTTGGAAGATTTGATTTTAGCGATACAATACCTGAACTGGATTTCTCACTTAACCTGCTTAATGCAAATCTCTATGCCTTGAATATTGACCCGGAAGACTCAACTTCCTCACTATCTATGCTCCTTACAGCCAATATAATAGGCAACCAAATAGATAATCTGGCAGGCGAAGTCAGAATGCTCAATTCGAGAATCAGAAAATTCGGTGAGGAGCTGGAATTATATGATGTTGGTTTAAAAGCATCAGAAGAAAACGATATCTATAAGCTCGAACTCAGAACCGACCTTATAGATGCTGAATTATATGGTGATTATAATATATCAACCATTGGAAGAGGTATCAGAAATATTGCATATAGACTTGCTCCGTCTCTTGCAAGAGAAGATACTGCTGACCTTAATACGTCGCAAGAAAGATTTGCTTACTCAATAAATTTCAAAAATAGCGACAGAGTTAATGAATTTTTCAGAACAGGATTACAGATAGCACCGGGGACCCGCATATCTGGCGAATTATTACCTGATAACAGGATGACCATTAATGCTATTGGAGACTATATTGTATATGATAATAATTCCCTGATTAATTTTACTCTTGATGCAGAGGCAAGAGATACTATATCAAGGCTAAATATAAGTAGCTACAAAGCAAACCTGATAAACAGAATCGATATCGATTCACTTAGTTTTAATATTAGTACAATACCCGATAATGTAGATCTGAATATTACATGGAAGAACGAAGGCAGCCCTGACAAGGGAGGTAAGATAGCTATGCATGGTGAATTTATAAATGTTAATAAGGGGAACCTGGCATTTGTGGGTTCTATTCTGCCAACAACCGTTGACCTGAGAGATAAGAAATGGAATATAAGCAGTTCTGTTTTTGAAATCGATTCTACGGCTATATCATTTAGAAATTTACTGGTAAATCATAACGATGACTTTTTCAGGGTTAACGGTACAATTTCAGAAGATATGCTCGATACGCTATATCTCGATTTCAACAACCTCGACCTGTCGGCCTTAAATCATATTAAGAAGCAGGACGAATCGACTAAAGAAGACAAAATAGATTTTCATATAGCCGGAAATCTTGGAGGAAACATACTCCTTACAGATTTTTATAATAACCCTATGTTCGAATCAAACCTGTCGATAGACTCATTTAAGACCAATGAGCACGAACATGGTGATGTAACACTTATCAGTCAGTGGGATAATATGAGTAAGGTTGCCGATATCCTTATTTTTAACAGTATAAATGGGGCACAAACATTTGGAATAAATGGCTATTACGATCCCATAAACAGTGATCTCAATCTGCTTACTGAGGTTAGTAACATGCCTATGGATATCCTGAATCTGGTTCTGTTTAGTTTTGCCTCCGGAGTTAAGGGGTACGCATCAGGATCCGTTATTATAAGTGGTGATCCGGCCAAACCATTTATTAACGGGAAGGTAATGGCAAAGGAGTCGTCGATGGTAATCGATTATCTTCAAACAAGGTTTAGCTTCTCTGATACTATTATTCTTAAAGACCAGAGTTATGTATTCGACAGCATAGAGATAAGAGATGATCGGGGAAATTTCGCCATTCTGAATGGAGAAGTTTCACATAATGGTTTTAAAGATTTTGACGTTGGTATAAAAATAGATGCCAAGGATATGAGAGTACTCGATACCCGTCAAAAGGATAATGATATCTTCTACGGAACAGCTTTCGCTTCAGGTGCAATAAATATAGAAGGCGGGGAACAGGGATTAAGCCTTAATATATCAGCTATAACTGAAAGGAATACCAGAATCTTTATCCCACTTAACTCGAGGGAAGAAGTTTCCGATTACTCTTTTATATCATTTAAAGAACCTGTACATGACAGCACACAGGTCAGGCAGGTTTTACTTCCAATCAGAAGACCTGAAGAGGGTTCCAGGATGGGACTGGATTTTAACCTTGATGTTACACAGGATGCAGAAATTCAGCTTGTTTTTGATGCCAGTGTCGGAGATGTAATGAGAAGCCGCGGCAGTGGCAACCTTAATCTTTCGCTCGATAAAGACGGAAACTTTACAATGTATGGCGACTATACTATTGAAGAAGGTGATTACTTGCTGACTCTTGGAAATATCTTCAATAAAAGATTTGAAGTAGAGAATGGGGGATCAATTATATGGAACGGTGAACTTTCCAATTCGACAGTCGATATCAAAGCTATATATAAACTAAAAGCCTCACTTTTTGAACTTCTTCAAGATCCAAACTATATGGAAAGGATCCCTGTTGAATGCCACCTTAACATGACTGGTCAGCTTACAGATCCTGTAATAAGTTTTGATATTTATTTACCTACTGCAGATGAGCAAACCAGGACTAATCTCAGGAACGCAATTAACAGTGACGAAGAAATGAGCAGGCAATTCCTGTATTTACTTGTAATGAATAGTTTCTACCCCGACCCATCATTTGCAAATACAGCCAGCACAACCACTACCGGAGCATCTGCCATGGGGGTTACAACCACCGAAATGTTATCCAATCAACTTAGTAACTGGCTCTCTCAGATAAGTAATGACTTTGATATTGGTTTCACATATAGACCGGGAAATGAAATCAGTACGCAGGAAGTGGAAGTTGCACTCTCTACCCAGTTACTTAACGATCGTGTAACCATTAATGGCAATTTTGATGTTGCCGGACAGGAAACAAGCTCTTCTACAAATGATATTACCGGTGATTTTGATGTCGAAGTAAAATTAACAGAAAAGCTAAGACTTAAGGTGTTTAACAAGTCAAATGACAATATTCTTTATGAAACCGCTCCCTATACACAGGGCTTTGGCTTCTTCTTCCGACAGGAATTCAATAAATTCAGGGATATTTTTAATAGAAGGAATAAAGACATCAGGAAGGAAGAAGAAATAAATTTGTCGAATAATTAAATTAATGTGGTAAATAAAGCTCTTTTTTTGCCGCAGGTCGCTTTAAAATAGCCTGTTCTATAGTTCCCAACAGACTGCTTGCACTTATAAAAAATAAAACTATTTTTGTTTCATAATTTTTATAGCTATCCAGAATAGAATTTAACTAGTATAGTACAAAACCTTAAAATCTAATCTCTATGTTTATTGCAATGGTTGTGCTCTTTATTATCGGATACACGATGATAGCACTGGAGCACCCAATCAAGATCGAAAAAGCAGCATCAGCCCTGCTGCTCGGATCAATTCTATGGGCACTTTATGCTTTGTTCAGTAACCAGATATTAAGTCTGGGTTACTCTCCATCATGGATGGAAATAAAAGAAATGGCAGAAACATTCCTGCACAATATCAAGCCTACTATGGATGAGATTGGCTTTGCCACCTCTCCTTATGCAGAGACAGTTGAGACTGCCCATAGCACAAGTCACTTTGTAAAAGAAGAACTTGGACACCACCTTATTGAAATAGCTGAAATTCTTTTCTTCCTCTTTGGAGCGATGACAATTGTTGAGACAATCGACCAGCACCAGGGATTTAAAGTAATTACTGACAAGATCGTCACCACAAATAAAGTTAAACTCCTCTGGATACTTGGATTCCTGACTTTCTTTATGTCGGCGGCTCTTGATAACCTTACCACAACAATAGTTATGGTAGCCTTGCTAAGAAAGCTTATTGAAGATAAAAAGACCAGGTGGTTCTTCGCAAGTATTATCGTTATTGCTGCAAATGCCGGCGGAGCATGGTCGCCGATAGGTGATGTTACAACTATTATGCTCTGGATAGGTGGACAGGTAACAACTCTGGCAATAATGTCGAGGGTTATAATCCCAAGTCTAATAAGCATGACTGTGCCCCTTATTCTTCTGTCATTTATTTTAAAGGGACATGTTACAAGGCCACAGGTCGATACATCGCAGCAGGAATACACAACCTACAGAGAAAGATTATTTATACTTATCCTGGGAGTCGGTGCATTAATAAATGTTCCAATTTTCAAAACCCTAACCCACCTCCCTCCCTACTTAGGTATGCTGTTTGGCCTTGGAGTATTATGGCTCGTAACAGAAATTATGCATAGAAATAAACCCGATGTTGTAAGAGGCAAGACAACTATCTTCTATATTGTTAAAAAAGTTGATACACCTACAATATTCTTCTTCCTGGGTATATTACTGGCTGTTGCAAGTCTGCAGTCGGCAGGCCAGCTCAGTCTGCTTGCCAACTTCCTTGATGAAAAACTTGGGAATATCTACGCAATAAATATTGCAATAGGAGCACTTTCTGCAATTGTGGATAATGTTCCTCTTGTAGCCGGTGCAATGGGAATGTATCCTACTGTAAGTCCTGAAATGCTTCAGGTTGCCGCTGATCCTGCATATATGCATTTCTTTGTACAGGATGGTTTATTCTGGGAATTTCTGGCATATTGTGCCGGAACCGGTGGTAGTATGTTAATAATCGGATCGGCTGCAGGTGTTGCTGCGATGGGCCTTGAGCGTATAGATTTTATCTGGTATATGAAAAAGATTACCTGGCTGGCAGTCATTGGTTACCTTGCAGGTGCTGGTGCATACTGGGTTCAGGCTCAGATATGGGTGCATTAAACTTTAAGGATTAACAGGATACGCAATAATCGCTGTTAACAAATAAATTATAAAGCGGGATATAATACAAAACATTATATCTCGTTTTTTTTATAACTTCGGCATTGTAAATCTGGTCGGTGACCGAGAATACAAAGCTTTTTAATCACTGTTTAACTTAAATGAATATTCTGAAATGAGTTTATTAACCATAGCTTTACAGGAAGGCGAAGTACTGATAGAAGAAGGAAACGAAATTACCATGTCTTTTGGTGAATTAATGCTTAAAGGTGGCTGGGTCATGGTGCCTATACTTATACTTTCTATCATTGCCATATATATCTTCGTTGAAAGATGGTATGTTATATCAAAAGCAGGTAAGGAAGATATGAACTTTATGGATCGCATAAAGGATTATATATATGATGGTAAAATTGAAGCCGCAACCGACCTGTGTAAATCGAGCAAAAGCCCGGCTGCCCATATGGTGGAAAAGGGAATCAGCCGCATCGGCAGACCATTAAATGATGTTAATACAGCAATCGAGAATGTAGGTAAGCTGGAGGTCTATAAACTTGAAAAGGGACTACCATCACTGGCAACTATTGCCGGAGCAGCACCAATGATAGGGTTTTTAGGTACTGTTATCGGCATGATTAAGGCATTTTACGATATGTCTAATGCAGGAAACAATATTGATGTGTCGCTGCTGAGTAATGGAATATATACTGCGATGGTTACAACAGCTGCCGGTCTGGCGGTAGGTATACTGGCATATTTTGCCTATAATATACTTGTTGGAATGGTAGAGAAAGTGATTTTCCGACTCGAGGCTACTTCAAGCGAATTTATGGATATACTGAACGAACCAGCAAAATAGAAAACTATGGCTATTCAATCCAGAAATAAGATAAGTGTAAGTTTCAGTATGGCCGGAATGTCTGATATAGTCTTTTTGTTACTTATTTTCTTTATGATAACATCAACACTTATCCACCCGACAGCCCTTAAACTGCTACTGCCCAAGGGAGCCAACCAGGCCAATGCGAAACCATTAACCACGGTTTCTATTACACGCGATCTGCAATACTATGTTGAAGATCAACCTGTTGCCTTTGAAGACCTGGAAAGCAAGCTCCAGCAGATTATCGGGACTAACGAAGAAGTGTATGTTTCGCTTCATGCAGATAAGACAGTACCATGGGATTATGTTATCCAGGTAATGAATATTTGTAAAAACAATAAGTATAAACTAATTGCCGCAACAACGCCAAAATAAGGACCTATATAAATTCCCGACCGAAAGAACAAAGGGAATTATTGCTACTATTATTTTTCATGTAATAATTGTGGTGGTACTTATTATATCAGGCTTTAAAACACCTCTCCCATTACCTGAAGAAGAAGGTATTCTTGTAAACTTTGGTTACGATCAGACCGGCTCCGGAATACTTGAACCCGCCGTCTCTTCAAGTTCTCAGGCATCATCACCGGAGACAGAAGAGGGAGAAACAGATAATGTGGCTGAGATTATTGAAGAAGTAGCACAGGCTGCCGAAGATATAACTGAGCCCGAACAGGAAAACCTTACCCAGGACTTTGAGGAAGCACCCGTAGTAGAAAAGAAAGTCGATAAGCCGGATCCCCAGGAAGAGGCACGAAAAAAGGCTGAAGCTGAAAGAATTAAGAAACAGGAAATTGAAGCAGAGCGATTAAAAAAAGAGGCAGCAGAAATAGCAAGACAGAAAAGAATAGCAGATAGTCTTCAACGTGTAGCTGAAGAAAGGGAGCAGAGATTAAGCGATATCCGTAACCGTACCATGAATGCGCTGAACAATTCAGCAGGCACAGGCACAGGCGAAAACCAGGGTATAGCAGGTGGTGAAGGCAACCAGGGCGTCGAAACAGGTGCAGCCGGTGTAAACAAGTATGGTGATGGCAGCGGTACAGG
>CAZWLP010000096.1:0-7799 GCA_964634565.1 uncultured Rikenellaceae bacterium
AAAAACAGTTAAATTAGAAGTATAATCCTGTAAACTTTTTTTAGGACGATACAATGTACAGGATAATGAGAAAGGCCGGAATCCTATTAAGAGTACCGGCCTTTCGTGAAATTCGTTCTTACTTAGCGTTAATCTCTTTCTAAGTAAAGATTATCTGTGATCCTTCACCTGCTGATAATTCATAGAAATCACCAACTGTCAGAACACCTGAAACGTGTTCCGAAAGGTCTTCTTCCTTTATTTTAAACATATCCATTGCAAGCTTACAGGCATATATTTTACCTCCGCCTGCTGTGATCAATTCCATAAATTCATCTATAGGTGGAACATCAAGGTCATCCATTTGCTTTCTCATCATCCATGAGATAAGTGCTTCCAGTCCTGGAATAACTCCCAGCCATGTTGGCATGCGGGTGCCAAAGATCGGCATACGCATAGCTGGATTTCCAATAATCGAAGTATGGGGTCTTTTCATCCATTTTTTAACTATGCCTTCGAGACCAAAAAATGTAAAAAACAAATTAGTTTCTATTCCTTCCATAACTGCTCCATTGCCCATAACCAGACTTGCGTAGATATCTTCAATATTGCCTTTGGCACAAATTATATTTACCTTTTTTATGGGGTGTTTATTATCATCACTCATATTACAGATTTTTATAAGTTAAACACAACTGGCCGGTTTGGGTATTCCGGCTATTTTAGTTGATTTCTTAAGAGGTGCTCCCGGGAATAGTTGGTAGAAAGTTTTTACATCAACAACACCCGATTTGTTTATTCCTCTTATTGATAAAGCTTCTCCTGCTTCAATTTTGCCACGGAGATATTCGAGAACTTCAAAGTGTTTGTCGGTAAGTTCCACACCTTCTTCTTTTGCTATCTCTTTACCAATTTCCTTTGTCCATTGTGAAGGATTTGTAAAATACCCTTCTTCATTTACATCTACTGTTACTCCAGCGTAAGTTTTTGTTGCCATTTTATTGTATGTTAAATAGTTAATAGTAATTAGTTATTTGCTCGCTTTGCTCGCGTTAATGGTTATTGCTTATTTGCTCGCTTTGCTCGCGTTAATAGTTAATATAGAATCTTCAATCTTATAATCTTATAATCCATTAATCCTTTAATCCAAGCTCTTTTGCATTTATCTCTTTCAGGAAGGTCATTATAAATCCAATCGATTTTTTCATATCTGGTTTGTTTAATTCCCGCATTACCCTGAAAATGGAATATGATGGGATATTGGTATGATCAATTTCTTTATAGGTCTGGACAAACATCCCGATCTTATCCATAAAGGCAGGGTCGATAATTACCAGAAGTGTATTTAGTACACTTTCAATTTTTTCGCCCAGCCCTTCCATATCCTCTTTTGGAAACTTCGACATTACATTGTCAATAGCCTTTGCGAATTGCCTTATTACTTCAAAATATCCTTTATCGTCAGCCTCCTTAAATTTGTCAACAGCATCAATACCTACTTCCTTTAATATCGGACCGGCATCTTTTGCCAGATCCATTACATTTTCAAGGGTCATTATCAGGGTATTGATATTATCTACATTTCTGATAAAGCTCAGTATAAGGTATTTAATTGAGTCACCGTCTAGTTCAATTCCGGCATTATCCAGGCCTTCAACCACACTGCGAAAGGCATCTTTACCAACAATAGAAAGATCGTCAACCAGGTCGATAACTGCATCCTGGTTTTGTTTCTGAACCGCCCTGTCTTCTATTATCAGATCGAGTTTGCGGTTAATCTCATTTATTTGTATCTGTATATCTTTTTCTGACATTATTTGCTGCTATTATATTAGTCTATTTTTTTTCCTGCCATAGTCATATGAGCATCTATAGGGAGCTCTTTACCTCTTAGCAGTATGTGCCAGTATATCCATCTGAACATTAGTTTGCCATAATGATTCAACCTGCTTTCTTTAAGCAAGCCGAGCGGTCCGATGCCCGGGAATGGAAAATATCCTGGCAGCGGTTCAGTTTCATAATTAAAATCTATCAATGCCCCCTTGCCGTGACCGGTTTCAATAAAACAATTTGAATGTCCGTCATAAGACCCTGTAAATGGCCTCTTTTCAATATAGCAAAGAAGATTTTCCTGAAGAATTTCTGCCATAAAATGGACAACTGAGCCGGCTTTTGAGGTAGGAAAGTTGCCTGCATCACCTATAACAAATATGTTCTTATTGGCATTTGATTGCAGTGTGTGCTTGTTAGCTGGGACAAAGCCAAAATCATCACCCAGCCCGCTTCTTTCAATCATAGCATCACCTGAATGTAATGGAACTGAAACCAAACAATCGAAGGGTACTTCACTTCCTCCAAAATCCTTTATTACCTGCTTTTCATTATCTACCTCTCCCAGAAAGAAGTCTGTAACAATATTGATATTTTTTTCTTCGAGAAGATTACCCAGAAGTTTTGCGGCGCGTGGCTTGGTAAAAGCACCAGAGAGGGGAGTGACAAAAGTAATATTTACTTTATCCCTCATGCCTCTCTCTGTAAAGAAAGCATCTGCATAAAATGCAAATTCAAGAGGAGCAACCGGGCATTTTATAGGCATATCAGCCACATTAATTACAAGCTCACCGCCCTCCCATGTTTTAAAGAAGTTGCCAAGTGCTACAGATCCTTCAATTGTATAGAAGTCGAAGATTTTCCTGTGCCATAGTTCTCCGGCGAGTCCGGGAGTTTCCTCCGGATTAATCCTTGTTCCTGTCGCAATAATCAGGATATCATAATTAATTACTTCTCCGTTGTTCAGGTGAACCCTGTTATCTTCAGCACTTATTTTCTCTACCCCCTGGTAAATAGAATCTACACCCGGAGGCAGAAAATTCTGCTTGGGCTTTATTACATCAGATTTTTTGTAGTATCCAAATGGTATAAAGAGAAATCCCGGCTGGTAATAATGTGTTTTATACTGGTCGATAACAGTTATTTTCCATTCATCGCGTGGAAGATCTTTACGCATTTTGTTGGCCATCATTGTTCCACCGGTACCTGCTCCAATTATTAATAGTTTATTCATTTTAAAAGTTTACTATTGAGGATTATTATATAATTATTATTAGCACAAAAATACGTAATATAAATATATATAAATATACAGATACGTTGTATTGTTACTTTTATAACAGTGATATTTGTCATAAAATTGGTAAAGTACAGAAAGACAGTAAAATAGAGCGTATTAAAATTTAATATTTACCGGATGATATTTGTCACTTTCCTGAATTTGATGCTAAATATACTACGATTATGTAGATATAAAACTTTATAGAACAAATAAAAACGTGCCAAAAAGCACATAAAGAAACTATATAAAATTCATAATTATGTCAATGTTTACAAGGATGTGTTAATTTAATAACAAAAGTTTTTCAGGGACAAAATAAGAACTTATGTTTGCAGGGATATAAATATATAGATAGATACATATTAATATTTTTATATGTCTAACAGAAGAGAATTTATCAAGATAGCCGGTCTGGGTTTGGGAGGACTCTTATTGGCTAATCCGGCCATAAGGGCCCTGGATAACACTTTTATAAATCAAGAGGGAGATCTTTTAACAGGGAATGCTTTTCGTACTCCGACTTATTGCGAGGTATGTTTCTGGAAGTGTGCCGGTTGGGTTCATAAGAATGAGGACGGGAAGATATGGAAGATAACCGGCAATGATGAGGATCAACATAGTAATGGCCGTTTCTGTCCGCGTGGTACCGGTGGAGTAGGGATGTATTATGATGAGGACCGGCTTAAGACTCCTTTAATAAGAACTGATGAAAGGGGTAAGCAGACCTTCAGGGAGGCTACCTGGGATGAAGCACTCGATTATATTGCCGGAAAAATGAAGAAAGTGGCAGAGGAGTATGGTCCTGAGTGTTCTGCTTTATTAACTCATGGGTCGGGGGGCAAATATTTTGGTGACTTATTAAAGGCTTTTGGATCCAATAGTATAGCTGCTCCGTCATATTCGCAATGCAGAGGACCGAGAGAAGTAGCTTTTCAAACAACATTTGGCGAAGGAGTACAATCTCCTGAGCGTACTGATATAAGAGACACAAGGTGCCTGGTATTGATTGGTTCACATATTGGTGAAAACATGCATAATGGACAGGTCCAGGAAATGTCTGACGCAATAGATAAGGGGGCTTCGATAATAACTGTCGATCCCAGATACAGTATTGCTGCCAGCAAGTCTAAGTTCTGGCTGCCAATAAAGCCTGCAACAGATATTGCTCTGCTGCTTGCATGGATAAATGTAATAATTGAGGAGGGCTGGTACGACAAAGATTATGTAGAAAAATATACCTACGGCTTTGAGCAGCTTAAGGAACATGTAAGAACATTTACTCCTGAATGGGCCTATGGGATAACAAGCATAAAACCGGAAATGATCAGAGCTTCGGCCAGAGAGATGGCTGATGCTTCACCCTCAGTAATAGTTCATCCCGGTCGCCATGTAACATGGTACGGAGATGATACCCAGAGGGAAAGGGCAATAGCAATATTAAATGCAATACTTGGGTCATGGGGAAGAAGGGGTGGTTTTTACACACCTGAGAAGGTAAGTATCCCCGAGTGGCCTCATCCTGAATTTCCGGAACCAAAGAAGAGCTGGAAGGATGCATACCCGGATAAATATAATCTTGCATTTGAAACTATTGCCTCAGGTATATGTGATGCAACTATTCCGTCGCTGAGCAAGGCGTGTAATTTTAAAACATGGATAGTTAACGGGACTAACCTGACTCAAACTATACCCGATAGTAAGAAGGTTATTGAGGCAATACAGGAGCTTGACCTGCTTGTTGTTATCGATACTATGCCAATGGAGATTACTGGCTGGGCAGATGTGGTATTGCCGGAATGTACCTATCTGGAGAGGTATGACGAAATAAGAAATAGTCCGCACAGGAAACCTGCTATTGCTCTGCGCGCTCCGGCAGCTGAACCGATGTATGACTCAAAGCCCGGATACTGGATTGCAAAGGAATTATCAAAGAAACTGGGTCTTGAGGATTACTTTAGCTGGAATAGCTTTGAGGAAAAACTTGACTGGCAGCTCAAAGAGATTGGAAGTTCACTCGAAGAAATGAAAAGAATTGGTGTAAAGACTTTCGACAGGGAATATGATGATCTTTATTTTTATCCCGGGGTAGATTATGAATTTAATACAAATTCCGGAAAAATTGAACTTTACAGTACAGACCTGGCAGCTGAAGGATTTGATCCAATACCAGTTTATACTCACCATGAAGAACCTCCTGAAGGCTTTTACCGGCTTAATTATGGAAGGGCTCCATCACATACTTTTAGCAGAACAAGCAATAATCCTAACCTGACTGACTTAATGGATGAGAATAAGGTCTGGGTAAATCCCAAAGTGGCTGCTGAATGGGGACTGGTTAATAATCAGGAAATATACCTGGAGAACCAGGATGGGATTCGTTCAAGCTTCGCTGTAAAAGTAAGGGTAACTGAAAGAATAAGATGGGATTCTGTATACCTGGTTCATGGCTTTGGTCATAATAATAAGAAGCTTTCCAGAGCATATGGAAAGGGAGCCAGCGATGCCGAATTGATAACTAAAGTGCATGTCGACCCAATAATGGGTGGAACAGGTATGAGAGGTAATTTCGTGACATTTAAATTTGAACCTGCTAAATCAGAACAAGTAATATGAGATATGCAATGGCTGTCGACACCAGAAAATGTGTCGGATGCAGCGACTGTGTCGTAGCATGTCAGACAGAGAATAATGTACCTCATGGCTTTGCCCGCGATTGGGTGGTTGAGGTAACTGCCGGGACATACCCCAGTCTGGAGATAGAAATAAGATCTGAAAGATGTAATCATTGTGATAATGCTCCATGCGTAAGATGCTGTCCGACCGGGGCATCGCAGATTATTGAAGGAGGCATAGTGATTGTCGAACATAATAAGTGTATTGGCTGTGGTGCATGTATTACTTCATGTCCATATGACGCACGATATTCACATCCTGATGGTTATGTTGATAAATGTACTTTTTGTAGCCACAGGGTAAAAGATGGTTCAGAACCTGCATGCGTTGAGGTTTGTCCGACTAAATGCCTGTATTTTGGTGATCTGGACGATCCGAGAAGTCCTGTCTCTGAAGTTTTGAAGTTAAGGAAGAATAAAACTTTAATTCCCGAAGCAGGCACTAAACCTCAGATATTTTTCCTGACTTAATACTAATAATATGAGAGAAGAATTAATCGTTAGCGGAAGAATGAATCACGGGATAGATCCTGTCCTTCATATATGGCACTGGCAGATTCCCCTCTACCTGTTTTTAGGAGGCCTGGCAGCAGGGATCTTATTTTTTGCAGCCCTGTATACAATTCTGGGCAAAGAGGATAAATATGAAGGAGCTGTAAAATGGGCACCCTTTATTGCTCCTCTTGCTCTTGTGCTTGGACTGGCAGCACTCTTTATGGATCTTAAACATCAGCTTTATTTCTGGAGATTATATACTACAATAAGACTATCTTCTCCCATGTCGTGGGGGGCATGGACCCTTATGGCGATAACTCCTCTTTCTTTTATATGGGCGGCAATTAATATAAGGCTTATATTTCCAAGATGGGACTGGAAGTTTGGCTTCTTAAAATGGTTTGAGGCCTTCGCTATCAGGTATAAGCTGGTAATGGCCTGGTTGATACTGGTTCTGTCGCTGATATTAGGGATATATACCGGGATTCTGTTTTCTGCATTTAACGCAAGGCCTCTCTGGAATACATCCATATTGGGGCCTCTCTTCCTGACATCCGGATTATCAACCGGGGCTGCGGTAATAATACTTATGGCACGCAATAAAGAGGAACGTCATTTGTTTTCGAGAATTGATCTGATACTTATAATTATTGAACTCGTTCTTATTGTGCATATGTTTATGGGATTTCTTGCCAGCACACAGGTTCAGATTGATGCTGCAAATCTGTTTCTGGGAGGACCCTATACAGCCCAGTTCTGGGTTATAGTGGTTGGTATGGGATTAATTATTCCGGCTATACTGGAAGCTCTGGAACTGGTAAAATTTAAAATACCAGTATTGATTCCTTCTACACTTGTTTTGATTGGCGGATTGGTATTAAGATTCTTAATATCTAATGCAGGACAGGTTAGCAGGTGGCTATACTAATTTGTTAAAATATTATATTATGAATAACAGTAAAGAAAAAAAACCGCGCTCTTATATTAATCCCTACCTGGGAGGCGTGTTGCTGGGCCTGGTGCTGATTGCTTCAAATTTTATCAGCGGACGAGGACTGGGAGCCAGTGGAGCAATAAAAAGTGGTGTTGTTACAGTCGTTAAAACAGCTGCACCACGTCATGTCGAGAAGTCAGAATTTTATTCTGATTACCTTGATAACCATCAGAAGCCAATGAAATCGTGGCTTGTCTTTGAAGTTCTTGGTGTCCTTGTTGGAGGATTCTTATCCGGGATACTGGCACGACGAACAAAATTGAAGATCGAACATAGCCCGAAAATTACTTCCAGGCGCAGATTGATTTTTGCCCTGCTCGGAGGAGTTATGTTTGGATTGGGATCTCAGATTGGAAGGGGTTGTACCAGCGGATCTGCTTTAAGCGGTATGGCAACCTTTTCGATGGGAGGCATAATTACAATGATGGCAATCTTCGGGTCTGCCTATGCACTGGCTTACTTTTTCAGAAAGAACTGGATTTAGAAGATATACGGCAAACGACGAACGACAAACGGTTTTTAAACTCAAAACTCACAACTCAAAACT
>CAZWLP010000097.1:0-3249 GCA_964634565.1 uncultured Rikenellaceae bacterium
CTTGGGGCAGACGATGCAAGCAGATCATTTCATTCCGGGGAGCTGGTGCGTGAGCACAATCCGGAAACGATAGCCGATGGCCTGCTGACAACATTGAGCGAAAGAACTTTTGGTATAATACAGGATAAGGTTGATGATATTATTACTGTTGATGAAGACACGATTGTGAAAGGGATGAAACTGATCTGGGAAAGAATGAAGATTATTGTTGAGCCCTCATCTGCAACAGTTCTGGGGGCAATAATAAAATATCCGGAATTATTCTCGGGCAGGAAAGTTGGGGTGATATTATCAGGAGGGAATGTAGATCTTCGAAATCTTCCCTTCTAATGATTAATTGAAAAATACCCTGTAATTGGGTAATGATCGGAGTAGTTTACCCTGGTAAGATCGAAGCCTTCACATTTAAAAGTATTATCAAAAAGAATATAATCTATCCTGTTGGAAGGATATTTGTCTTTGTAAGTGAAGCCTGCACCCGTTCCTGCATCAACAAATGCGTCTTCGAGCCCCTTACGTATTTTTCTGTATGAAAATGAAACGGGGGTATCATTGAAATCGCCGCAAACTATAACCGGGTAAGGAGAATTATTAATATTCTCTTTTACAATTATTGACTGTTCTGCTCTTTCTACAAATCCCTTTTTAAGAGAATTTGAAAGAATCTTAATTTTATTTATTCTACCCGAATCACTACGATCTGCAAATTCTTCTATTAGTGAGTGTTCCATTCTTTTCAGGCGGAACGACTGAAGATGATTATTGTATACTCTTATGGTATCTGTACCAATAACTATATCCGAATATATGGTAAGACTTGTAGAACCCGGGAGCACTATATCGCCAGTGGCGATAATAGGATACTTTGATATAGTAAGAATCCCGGGAGATTTTTTACCTGAATCATCCAGCAGTTTCATATGAAAATGGTAATCCGGATCAAGAGCATCAACGAAGGTGAATTCAACATTTCTTACTCCATAGGTAGGATAAAATTCCTGGAAGCATATTATATCAGGCAGGGCCTGTTCCAACAGGGCGATTATCTGAACCTCGGTTTTATCGTTCTCTTCCCATCTGTTAAATAATCTAACGTTATAGCTGGTAACAGAGAAATCAAACTCGCCGGTCTTTTTCTTACCAAATTGTATGTAGTTATTCATATGGGTTAATCCCAGAAGAATCGCCACAGTGCTTATTAGAACTTCTTTTTTGAGTTTTACTCCCCATACTATAATGAATATAATGTTTATAAGGAGCAGGTATTGATAGGCAAGTCCGAAATATGCTGGCAAAACTATTTTTTCAGGATTTATTATCACTGCCAGGTAGGATAGAAGTAAGGATATTGCAGCAACAATATTAACCCAGGTAATTATTTTCTTAATTAGTTTTCGCAATTTGCCCTGTTTATATATCAAAAATAACCCGAATAATTAAATTATTTACAGTACTGCAATTTTTTTATCAATATTTATTTATTCTGGCTTTCTTTAAAAAGGATAGTTTTTTCTTCGCTTGTCAGACTCTCGTATCCCCCTTTAGATATTTTTTCAAGGATTTTATTTATTTGTTCCTGATGAATTACCCTTGCCCTGTTATACTCATAATCAGACATGTTTTTTCTATGAGTGACCTTCATCTTTTTCCTGGGTCTGAACCATCCCCGTATTGCTGCAAGCATCTTGCTTATCCATAATCCCGGGTCGGATCCCTGTTTTAACCTGAGGGCATAAAAATAGCCCAGGGCTGCGCCACCGAGATGAGCTATTTTACCACCTGTATTTACTGAAAAATCAAAGACAGATGTTAGCAGCAATATCCCTATGGCCATATATTTTAGCTTAACCTGACCTAAAAGGAACAGGTTAATATTATAATTTGGAACATAGGTGGCAGTAGCGATAACAATGGCCATTACAGATGCAGATGCCCCGAGTGCAATCGAGATATTTGCCACATCCGTAAATGCAGGGAAGAAGTTAAATGATAAGATGTAAAGAAAAGCTCCTGCCAGTCCTCCCATAATATATAATGAGACCAGCTTGCGTTGATCGAAAAACTGATTAAAAATGCCGGCAAACCAGTATAGCCATAGCATATTAAAAAGAAGATGAAAGAACCCTTCGTGAAGAAACATATAGCTAACAACAGTCCATGGTTTTCTTAACAGTTCCTCTGTTGATGCAGGTGCTGCCAGGTAGCTTATTACCGTTTCAGATATCTCCGGTGCCTGAAAGAGGAAGGCAAATATCTGGATTATCTTGATAAACAGGAATACTCCGGAATTGATATAGATCAATTTCATCAGGCTGCTGCCTGCTTTAAATTGGGCTTTTATATCGTTAAATAATTGCATTCTTAGTAAAGAGTGTTGGTTGTTTTTCTCCAATACTTGATAAGAATAAATCCGAAGAGCATACCTCCAAGATGTGCTGCATGAGCTATCCCGCTGCCAGGCTGTGTAATGGCCAGGTAAAGTTCAAGAGCCCCGTAGCCTATAACCATCCATTTTGCTCTAATAGGTATCGGAGGGAAGAGAAGCATTAGCTGGGTATTAGGGAAAAGCATCCCGAAGGCAAGGAGTATTCCAAAAACTGCCCCTGATGCACCAACTGTTGGCACATTTAATACAGCATTGATAGAACCTGAGGCGGCATCGACGTAGTTTTGCCCTCTCAATATAACATCATGTCCTTCACTAAGGACCAGGTTCAGCTGAGCATCTGACAGATGTGAAATCAGATTATAGTATTGTATTGCGTTAACACTTTCGTGAATTAAGGCAGCCCCAAGGCCGGTTACCATATAATAAATAAAAAATCGTTTTGGCCCCCAGACACTCTCAAGAACTCTTCCAAACATAAAAAGGGCAAACATATTAAAGAAAAGGTGTGTAAATCCTCCATGCATAAACATGTGAGTTACCACCTGGTAAGGTCTGAAATACTCTGATTTAGGGAAATATAATCCCAGCACATGATTTAAATTTACATTAAATAACGACCCTGCCGTAAAAGAGACAGCCAGCATCAGGATGTTAATAATAATAAGGTTTTTAGTTACCGGGGGTATACTCCCAAAGCCTCTTCCGTAATTAATCATCTAATTATCTATTATATTTTTAATAGTTCTTACAATTGTCGTTCCAAAGGAACAAATATTTTATCTAAACGACATATTGGCAGAAAATGTTGAAATGTTTAATGGTTTAAAAATACTTCCCCTACCTCTTGGCTCTTACCCCTT
>CAZWLP010000097.1:3349-7362 GCA_964634565.1 uncultured Rikenellaceae bacterium
GCTCTTACCCCTTTGCTATCTCATCCGCTTATCCAGCTCATCCAGGCTTATAATGTTTACAACAGCTTTGCCTGAAAGCGAATAATGTGGTATTGAGCAGGCAAAAAGTGTGTCAAATAGTTCCTGCATCTCCTCTGTGCTTAAATGACGTCCGTATGGTATTGCCGTTGCACGAGCCAGGGAGGAAGCCACTCTTTCCTTATGACCTTTATCGGGGCTTTGTTGGGTAGATTTATAATCCTGGATCAGTATTTCGAGCATCTCAGAAGGATCATCATTTTTTGCATCGGCAGGATAAGCGTTGATCGATATTGAATTATTTCCCAGGTAGGCAGTTTCGAATCCCATGTTTTTCAAATCTTCTTCCATCTCAGAAAGAATAGCAATATCGGCTTGATCCAGCTCAATGGATTTTGGGAAAAGTGTTTTTTGTGATGGAGGGAAACTGCCCTTCCCCATCTCAATATATTTTTCGTAAAGGATACGTTCGTGAGCCCTTTTCTGATCAATAAGCATTAATCCGGATTTAACCGGACAGAGGAGGTATTTATTTTTTATCTGTATAATTTTTACTTCAGGATTCTCATTAAAAAGAGGCTTATCGCCATGTTCTCCTTTTCCTGACTCAATTCCTTCGTATAGTCTTTGCCAGTTGTCTGGGTTTGATTTCCGGGTTCCGTCAAAACTAATTCCAGGTCTGTTGTAGTTTTCGTCTTTACTGAAGGGGTTAAATTCGGGATTAATTTCTATCTCCGGGGCTGAAAATCTTTCTCCTCCTGCTACAGGGATATCGATAATGCCTTCACTGTCGAAATCTATAGATGGAGAGATATTAAACTTGCCAATAGCCTCTCTGACAGAGGCATGCAGTATTTGCCATATCATTCTTTCGTTTTCAAATTTTATCTCAGTCTTTGTGGGATGTATATTTACATCTATTGCTGAGGGATCGGCCTCCATAAAGATGAAATAGGATGGTATGGTTTCAGGGGCCAGGATATTTTCATAGGCTTCCATAATTGCCTTATGAAAGTAAGGATGTCTCATATACCTGCGATTGATAAAAAAGTATTGTTCACCATAAGTTTTCCTCGCAAACTCAGGTTTTCCAATAAATCCGGATAGTTTTATAAGTGATGTCTCGGTGTCAATATTAATAAGTGAGTTATTAATATTTTTCCCAAAAAGTGATATTATTCTTTGTCGAAGATTTGTAGAATGCAGGTTAAATATTTCCTTGTCGTTACTAAACAGATTAAACTTAATATCGGGATGAGCGATGGCAAGCCTTTCAAATTCATTTATTATATGCCTGAGTTCGGTATTATCAGATTTAAGAAACTTCCTGCGTGCAGGGATATTGTAGAATAGGTTCTTTACCGCGATATTTGTTCCTTCCTGACAGCTGACTGCTTCCTGTTTTTCAACTTTTGATCCGTTTATTTCTATTACAGATCCAAGCTCCTCCCCTGTAAGCCTGGTTTTGATTTCGACCATAGCAACAGCAGCAATAGAAGCAAGTGCTTCACCCCTGAATCCTTTTGTGTAAATGGAGAACAGGTCTTCGGCTGCGCTGATTTTGGAGGTGGCGTGACGTTCAAAGCAAAGCCTGGCGTCGGTCTCTGACATTCCGGTTCCATTGTCAATTACCTGGACTAGTGATCTGCCGGCATCCTTAATAATAACCTTTATATTATCGGCACCCGCGTCGACAGAATTTTCGATTAGTTCCTTAATAAGAGATGCAGGTCGCTGAATAACCTCCCCCGCAGCAATCTGGTTAGCCACAGAGTCTGGTAATAACTTAATATGATCGGGCATCGGGATCTCTGGTTATACGTAGATAATAAAATATGCAATAAGGCCCAGAATCATAATAATTACGATAGTCCTTATCAGGGTATACTTCTGAACTTTTCGGGATTTTTGTCTGAAGTAGTTTGACATTGATCCTCTTTGTATGCTTGGAACATAGTCCTTTCCTTCAACATCATCTTTTATGCCCAGCTCCAGTTTGATCCTTTTAACTCTCTCCTCTCGCTTTTCTTTTTCGGGATCGTAATAGCGAGGTGTCATATTGAATCCCTTTGGCTTATACTGCTTAAATAATCCTGGTACGCCCATCTTTTTTCTTTTTTCAAAGATATGAAAAAAACGGGCAAAGGGCAAAGGGCAAAGGGCCTGGGAGGAAGGGCTAAGAGTTAAGAGTTCCACCTTCGTAAAAACTTCGTCAAACGGATAAAGGAGCCGGTGATAAAAGTTTTTGATTTACTTGTCAGGTAGTTCAGTCCCGCAGTTTTTACAGTACCTTGCATCATTATCGTGATCATCATTTAGACAGGTATTGCATGTTGTAGTATTTCTTTTTTCCTTCCTGATAAGCCGGTTTTGCTCGCTGATTTCTGCAGTAACGATGCCTGTAGGAACTGCAATAATTGCATAGCCTGTCAGCATGGTCAGGCTTGCAATAAACTGGCCCAAACCGGTCAGTGGTGCAATATCTCCATAACCGACTGTTGTGATAGTAACTATGGTCCAGTATATTCCTTTTGGGATACTTGTGAAGCCACTTGCTGATCCTTCTACCAGGTACATAATAGTGCCGATTATAATAACAGTTGTTGTTACAACAGTAAGGAAGACACCAATTTTAGCTTTACTGGCATTCAGTGATTTTCTTAAAATATAGCCGGCTGAAGTATATCTTGATAGTTTAAAAACCCTGAATATTCTCAGCAACCTCAGCGATCTGAATACAAGCAGGCTGGCTCCCCCTGTAAATAATATTCCAAGGTAGGAAGGTACTGTGGCCAGCAGGTCTATAATGCCATAGAAGCTGAAGATATAGCTGAGTGGTTTTCTGGAGACCAGAATCCTGAGAAAATATTCTAAAGTAAAAATAAATGTAATTGTCCACTCAATTATCACAAATAGCGTATGATTATTTTTGTTCAGTTCAGGGACGGAATCAAGAATTACAACAACTACGCTTACCACAATGGCAATTATTAAGAAAACGTCGAATATTTTTCCGCCTGTGGAGTCTGTTTCAAATATTATTGATCTGAGTCTGTTTTTGATCCTGGAATTCATCTGCTAAAGTATTGGTTGCCGGTTTAAAGATAAGAAGAAGTGACTAGAGAGCCTAGAGTGATTAAAGTGTCTGAAATTATTATCTTAGATCTGCAAAACAGAAAGAATGAGAGTATTTAGATTTACCATTTTAATATCCTTGCTGGTCTTATCGGCCTGTAAGGATAAATCAAGACTGGATGTTATATCCCTTAATGTTCGTTTTGACAATCCTGCTGATGGAGCCAATGACTGGATGGCACGCAGGGATATAATTGCCGGTTTTCTTATTGATGAGCAAGCTGAATTATTTGCCTTGCAGGAGGTACTCTGGAATCAGTATGAATATATCGATTCTCTGCTTGGTGCATATGGCTCTGTTGCTGCAGGCCGAAGCGACGGACTGAAAGCGGGTGAAATGACACCGGTTTTCTATAATAAAGAAAGGTTTGATCTTATTGACCATAATACATTCTGGTTATCTGATTCGCCGTCAGTTCCGGGTAGTAAAGGCTGGGGGGCTGTTTTGCCGAGAATAGTTACATGGGCTAAGCTTTTTGATAATTTTACCGGTAATGAGCTATATTTTTTTAATACACATTTCAGCCATATGTCAGACTCTGCCAGGATAATGAGTGCCCGCATCCTTTCGAGACAGGTTGAACTTATTGCGGGCGACAGGAATTTTATTATTTGTGGTGATTTTAATATGAGACCTGATAGCAAGGCTTATAAAGAATTACTTTCTGGTGATTCAAATACTATAAATGATAGCTTTAATATACTGGAAAGAGAAATAATCGGGCCTGTTGATACCTATAATGGATTTACTGATGTGGAGCTAGAATCTGACAGAATTGATTATATTTTTGTAAAGGAAGGAACAGTCGTTTACACCCATGAGACTCTTAAGATTAAAAAAGATTCAATATTTATTTCCG
>CAZWLP010000098.1:0-7343 GCA_964634565.1 uncultured Rikenellaceae bacterium
TGCTTTTTATTTGTTTCTCAATATTATTAATATATAATTTGGTTATATATAAGAAACTTGTATATTTGCTATATGATTGCAAATGATTTGTTAAAAGGTACCCTGAGGACTATAGTTCTTAAATTGTTGGCTGATAATGGCCGGATGTATGGTTATGAGATTACTAAAAAAGTAGAAGAGCTCTCTGCTGGTAAGATAAAGCTGACATTTGGCGCGCTCTACCCGGTTTTGCATAAACTGGAATCTGACGGACATATTAAAATTGATGTCGAGTACATCGGTAAACGTGTCCGGAAGTATTATTCTTTAACTGAAGTCGGGAGGTCGTGGACTGATCAAAAAGTTGATGAATTTTTTGATTTTGTAAATACCCTGACCTATGTGTTAAAACCAACTCCCGCATAATATGATCGATATTATTATCGATGAAAAAGTCGAATGGATTGAGTCAGATTTGATCAGGCGCGGACTTAATTATGATAGTCTGCGTGATGACCTGCTCGACCATATCTGTTGCCTGATTGAAGAGTCGATGAATACAGGTAAGGATTTTGACTCTTCTTATTCGGATATAATGGAAAGTATAGGAGATAAGCGACTTCAGGAAATTGAACATCAAACTTTATTAGAACTGGACCAAAAATTTCAAAAAATGAAAAAGCTAACTTACATTATTGGTATAGTATCATCAATAGTTATCTTATTTGGATCGCTGTCGAAACGTATGCACTGGCCCTTTGCCGGAATTGAACTTACTCTGGGAATGATTGCCATTATTTTTGTTTTCCTGCCCCTGTATTTCATTGTTACATACAGGGAGCAGTCAGTCAGGAAGGGCATAATATATCCGATAATTGGATATCTGACAGTTGCACTACTGCTAACTGGTGCAATATTTAAAATACAGCACTGGCCGGGAGCGAGTACTGTTCTGGCAATCTCTATGGCTGTTCTTATAATCGGTTTTGTCCCACTCTATCTTGTAAATGCCTTTGAGAAAGCAAAAGGTGAGAAAGCAGGCCTGCCATATATTGTTATGCTCCTGGTTGCTCTTGGTATTACTTCTCTGGCTGTAAATGTGAATATGGCTAAGGAGGAATTAGATAATTACCGCGCCGAAGCTATAATAAATGAGCAGAAAATAAGCCTGGTAGAAGAAAAGTGTAATCAATTATTATTGTATGCAGCCGAAAATCCTGAGATGGAAGGTGCAGATCAAATAATGGAAATCCATAATAAAGCAAATGAACTGCAAACAATGATCGATAATATGCTGGAGGAGATGATGATTGCACTAAAGGAACCAGGGATGGGTCTTGAGGATATGCAAAGGGGAGACAGAACCGGAGCAGGACGAAAAGTTATAATTGATAATGGCTGGGGAAGAAGCTTTATGAATGATTCCAGAGATTACCTGTCAATGCTGTCAGATCTGATTAATGACCCGGTAGTACTTGCTCAGATTGAGGATCATATGGAATATACAGGAAAAATATGGTATAATGAATGGGGCTATGATAAGGTAATCGATGATCCCGCAATTACGATTTATTATAAGCATACTGAGGTTGCAAAAGGAATTGCCCTGAGCGAATATGTAGCAGTGGATTATCTTCTTAATAAAGAATAGAATATTTAATCCACTAATATTCAGCTAATAAAAGCCTTGTATTTAGAAATAAAATACGTATTTTAATACATATTTAAATACGTATTATTATGGGACGAAGAAAAATTGGGGAGGAACATATCCGGAGTCTTACCAGGGGTTCCGGTGGTTTCTCCTATTCGCTTATACTGCCTTTAGATCTGGTAAAAGAACTTGGCTGGAGATCAAAACAGAAGCTTGTGGTTAAACGCTATGGCGACGGACTGATAATTAAGGACTGGAAGGATGATTAATAAAAGTCCCTAATATTTTTTAAATTAGTCCATTAAAATTTAATCACTATGAAATTTCTAAAAAAGGCCCTGAGCATTCTGGGCATATTAATTGTTGTTATTCTGCTTACAGCGATTTTCCTGGTAAAAAGTATTAAAAAAAGTGGTAAGCCTCAATATGATGGAGAGATTACTCTTTCTGGTTTAAGCGGAGAAGTTGAAGTTATAAGGGATGAAAGAGGTATGCCTCATATTTATGCTGAAAATGAAGATGATCTCTATATGGCAGTTGGTTATGTGATGGCCCAGGAGAGGTTATGGCAGATGGATCTTATAAGAAGAGCTACAACGGGACGACTATCGGAGATTTTTGGGGAAGATTATATCGAAACAGATCTATTTCTTCGCTCTCTCCGAATGGATGATAAATCTAAGATGGTTATTGAATCGATGGACAGTGAGATACTCTCCTGTATTAATCGTTTTGTGGACGGGGTAAACCAGTATATTGAACAGGCCGGCAAAAACCTGCCCCCTGAATTTAAGATACTGAGGTATAAGCCCGAGCCATGGTCGGCAGAGTATACGGCAAATATTATCGGTTATATGGGATGGGATCTGGCTTCAGGGAATCTTTCGGGCGATGTGCTTACGTATAAGATGATTGAGGCCCTGGGAGAAGAAATTAGCAGGCAACTGATCCCGTTTTATAATTATACAGGCACAACGGTATTTCCAGACTTTAAGATGGATAAGTCTTTACTGGCCGATCTTGGTTCTGCTATAAGTGCCATGGATAAAACTGCCGAACTCGGACTTACCTCCTTTACAGGGAGTAATAACTGGGCCGTTAGCGGTGAGCACAGCGAAACAGGTTTACCATTATTTTCAAACGATATGCACCTGGGTCTTAGCAGTCCCGGTATCTGGATACAGATGCACCAGGTAGTACCCGGTAAATTAAATGTAACAGGTGTTGTGGTGCCGGGAGAACCTTTTGTAGTTGCAGGTCATAATGAGAATATAGCATGGGGCATGACCAACCTTATGGTAGATGATATAGATCTCTACAAGGAAACATTAAATAAGGATGGTTCAAAGTATTTTCTGGACGGTGAGTGGCAGGATATAAGCGTTGAAAAAGAAATTATAAGTACAGGTAAGGAAGAGGTAGAACGTGAAATAAGATATACTCATCGTGGCCCCATTATCTCAGCATTCAGGGGTATTAAGGATGCGGAGCTAAGTATGCGCTGGGCGGGAAATGATTTTAGCAATGAGGTTAAATCGGTCTACCTCCTGAACAGAGCGGTCGACTGGGATGAATTTAATAAGGCTATCTCCTCATTTAATGCAATAAGTCAGAATTTTATTTACGCCGATATCAATGGTAATATTGGATTACATTCAGGAGGAGGAGTGGCTATAAGAGAGAGGCATGGTGCTTTAATAATGCCGGGAGATACTTCGCTATATGACTGGAAGGCTTATGTCCCACATAATCAGCTTCCTTATGCCTATAATCCGGAGTGCGGAAGCGTGTCGTCTGCAAATAACAAGACGGTAAATGAGGATTATCCGTATTATATAGGCACTTATTATGCAAGACCTTATCGTATTAACAGGATAAGGCAGATGCTGGCAGAAAAAGAGGTATTCGGAGTGGATGATTTTAAGAGGATGATATGCGACAGGAAGTCAAATAAGGTTGAAATGATTCTTCCTTACCTGAACGAAGCTTTATCCGAAGTGGAGCTGGATGGACTGGAAAAGGAAGTGGCAGATGCACTTGCTGACTGGGACTATGTGATGTCTCCTGATTTATATTGCCCTACATTTTTCGAATACTTTGTAAATGTTCTTGAGGCTGATTTACTGGCTGATGATATGGGTGATTTCTACAGGGAGCTAAGTGGAAATATTAAGGATTATTATCTCTTTATGCTATTATCTGGTCAGCATAATCTATTTGTCGACAATAAGGAAACAGATGAGACAGAAGACCTGAGTTCGATAATGCTTGCCTCATTTCATAATACTATAAATATATTATCCGAGACCTATTCAGGAGATACATCCGAATGGATATGGGGAGATATACATAAATTTACCGCCGAGCACCCAATGGGGTCTATGAAAATTCTGGATCGCCTGTTTGACCTGAATGTTGGTGCTTACAGTGTTGGGGGATCTGATCATACTGTATCGCCTTACGCATATACAGCTAATTTTGTTATTAATCATGGTGCTTCAGAGCGACACGTTTATAACCCTGCTGACTGGGATGAGTCATATACGGTAATACCCACAGGGATATCAGGCGTTCCGTCGTCCGAGTTTTATTGCTCCCAGATTGAGAAGTATTGCAATGATGAATTCTATAAGGATCATTTCTCAAGAGGGGCAGTAGAGGCAGCACAGAAGTATATTATGATAATTAAGCCGAGGTAAGAGCAAAAAGTAAAAAGCTGAATATATATATGAAAGACAGCAGGTGGACATTGAAAGACAGGGTTGTACTGGTGACAGGTGCAACCAAAGGTATTGGGAAAGGGATAAAAGATGAGTTTCTTCAGCTCGGTGCAATTGTTGTTGCAGCAGCACGTGATATATCATCCTTAACAGAGACGGATAATCTGATCCCGGTGAAAGCAGACGTTACTTCCGATCCTGATATAAATGCCTTATTCGAATTAATAGATAAGAAGTTTGGCCGCCTGGACGGACTTGTAAATAATGTTGGCACAAATATCAGGAAGAAGACGATAGAATATTCTGATAATGAGGTTGATTTGATATTCAGAACAAACCTTCATTCAACTTTTAATTTTTGCAGGATGTTTTATTCACTTCTGGTTAAATCTGATGGCCCAGCCATTGTAAATATATCATCTGTAGCAGGTCTGAATCATGTGCGAACTGGTTCGGTTTATGGAATGACAAAAGCTGCACTTAACCAGTTAACAAAGAATCTGGCATGTGAGTGGGCGGATATACCTATAAGGGTAAATACAGTTGCTCCATGGTATATTAATACTCCTCTGGCTGCCGAAGTACTCCGTAATAAGGATTACCTCGATGAAGTACTCTCCCGGACGCCCATGGGCAGAGTGGGGGAGGTTAACGAAGTGTCTTCAATAGTTGCTTTTTTGTGCATGCCTGCAGCCTCTTATATTACCGGTCAGATAATCGCTGTAGATGGTGGTTTTACTATTTATGGGTTTTAAGCGGTATATATGATAATCCTGTTTTGTTTTAGACTCTGAATCCCAGATCTTTGAGAATATTTTTTACCCTATCTGGCACTTTGTTAATTGTATAAGAATCAAATTCCCTCCTGTTTGGGTAGTTATTTCTGAGCTCTTCAAACCTATCCGGATTTTTCAGAAGCAGGTGGTGATCATTCATTATAGGATAAGTGTGCAGTATAGCCTTAGCAGGCAGATCTTCTGTGTTGTGCCATTCCTTAATACTTATTATAGGATCTTCAGGGGAAGGTAAATCGACATTGTAAGCAGGCTGCGGAAGCTTAAAAAACCTGGCGAAGTCTTCAATTATCATTGTAGATGCCCTTAGCTTACCGTCTGATGAGTAACCTGCAATATGTGGTGTGGCTATAGTAGATCTGGTAAGTAATTCCCTGCTGATATTAGGTTCTCCCTCCCATACATCAGTAACGCATGCTTTTATTTTCCCACTTTTTAAATTACTTAAAAGCATCTTCTCATCCACAACACCGCCGCGCGATGTATTTATTAATATTACTCCTTTTTTTGCTTTAGAGATAGCATCTGAACAGATAAGGTGGTGTGTTTTGTCCCGGCCATCTAAGGTTAATGGAACGTGAACAGTAATAATATCTGAGTTCTCAAGCAGTTTGTCCAGTGATACAAATGCACCAGGCCCTTCTATTCTCGATCTGGGAGGATCATTTAGGAGTACATTATATCCTAATAATCTGACTGACGCGGCTACCTTCTTTCCAACATTTCCAACTCCAACAATACCAATTGTTGTATTCTCTGGCTTATATCTGAATTTGTTCTGCAAGATAGCAAGCGCCGATAAGATGTACTGGTTTACTGAACCTGCATTACACCCAGGTGAAGCGGCACAGTGAATTCCATTCTGCCTGCACCATCCTGTATCGATATGATCTGTTCCAATGGTGGCTGATCCAATATATTTTACCGCCGTGCCGGATAACAGACTGCTGTCAATCTTTGTCCGTGTCCGCACAATAAGGGCATCGGCGTTAAGAATATCTTTTTTACCTATCTTATTTCCTTCAATATAGCTTATATCAGCCAAGGGTTCAAGTAAGCCTTTTATAAATGGTATTTTATTATCTATTACAACTTTCATTGTCAGCCAGTGGATAATATTAAGGTATTGCTTTACCTGCCTAAAGATATGAATAATTACATTTTAAGGTCTAATCAGATCCTGATCACCAGTACTCAATAAGATTTATGAATTCTGCCCTGTGAATATATTTATTATGATCCATATCAGATCTTTTTTTGTACTCAATCAATTACGGTAAAGTATTATACGGTGCTTATTGCTGTGCAACAGTTAGTTAACGTATAGCATAAAATTTCTTTAGAATAATTTTAAATTACATAAACATGATTTTTGTTTCCTTTTGCCGGCAGGTACTGTTATACTTTTAACAGCTATATAAATCAAATATTAATAAACTAAACCAATTGCCAATGTATCGAACTGAAAACTTAGTCAAGGATCTTGTTGAGGTTCACGGAAACAAGAGAGATGCTTTACTTCCTATCCTGCAGGGAGTGGTAGAGAAGCATAACTACCTGACTGATGATGTGATGGTAGAGGTAGCCAAGGAGCTTGATATCTCTGCTGCAGAAGTATACGGAACAGCATCTTTCTATACATTCCTTGATACAGAGCCCAGGGGTGAATATGTAGTAAGAGTATGTAAAACTATCACCTGCTCTATGAAGGGCAAGAATGAGATCCTTGAGGTCCTTGAGGATATGCTTAAAATTAAGGTCGGGGAAACAACCTCGAACGGAAAATTCAGTCTCCTCGAGACTAACTGCATGGGATGGTGCCATAAGGCTCCTGCAATGCTGATTAATGAGACTCCTTATACTGAATTGACCAGGGAGAAAATAGTGAAGATTATCAAAGAATATATGCACAAGTAAAACATTGTTATGGAAAGCAAAAAGATTAATAAAGTAGATCTTATTTTTGAGCATATTGATCCCAGAGAAGTCTTAAAGAAGGCTTTTTATATGTCGAGTGAAGAGATTCTAGAGGAGGTTTTAAAGTCTGACCTTAAGGGGCGTGGCGGAGCCGGATTCCCTACAGGGATGAAATGGAAATTCTGTGCAGCTGAAAAGTCTAAAGAGAAATATATTGTATGTAATGCAGATGAGGGTGAACCCGGAACATTCAAGGATCGTGAAATACTTGACAGGGTG
>CAZWLP010000099.1:0-7216 GCA_964634565.1 uncultured Rikenellaceae bacterium
TTGGTGAGAAATTTGGCCTGACCCGGGAAAGGGTAAGACAGATTAAAGAGAAGGCTATACGCCGGCTCAGACATACATCAAGAAGTAAGTTACTAAGATCTTATTTAGGATAGTAAAGGCTATCTATAAATCAAAGGCCGCCATTATGGTGGCCTTTTTTTTTACCTCAAAATAGCTTTACCTGAAAAAGTCTTTACTGTTATACAAGGTTCCTGGCTGCCGGTGATAATATACTTGCTTAAGTAATCTACTGTAGAAATGTTTTTATCTGATAGTTTACGATGCATACTCTCCGCCTTGTATCTCTTTTCATTCATCCCATCTATATTGCTTACTATTTTACCCTTTTTAGCAGCACATATTAACCTGATTTCCCCTGTTATAGGATTACCCTTATAGTTCAGAACTGACTTCCCTGTAGTTGAATGAACCGTAATGTCTGCAAGAGAAGTAGTTTCCAGTCTGACATTTGAATTCCCTTTGCCGCATGTAAAATATGAAGATTCCTTTATCTGCATATTATCACAATCAATATTTCCCCTTGCACAATTAATATTAAACTCCCCACTGCAGTTATCCAGTGAAATGCTTCCAGTACCACAGTTTATCTCGATTGTTCCGCTCGTGTTCTCGCCTGATACATCGGCGATCCCTGTTTTAAAGTATAGATTACCCAGTGTGTTTTTCAATGTGGCATTTAAAATGGCAAGGTTTGCAAATACACAGGCCTTTGTTTCGGCTAAATTCAGCTTGCAATCTGAACCATTAATCATAATTTTCGGGTTTTCTGAAAATGACATATATATTGTTATAAGGGTACCGGACTTATTGTTATCTAATGTAGTCTCTGACATATAATCATTAATTATCAATGTATCGGAGGCCTGAACCGGCACATCGATTATGTAGCGTTCATCAAGAGAATTTATTTCAAGTTTTGTTTGCGTGGATGTGATATCAGTAACACTTAAACGGCAGCTTGCTTTAATATCCAAGCAGATTACATTAATTCCCCTGAAGTCGAATGCATTCTCATTATTATGCTGGCAGAAGAGATCCTGGCTCCATAAAAGAGTTGCTATTATCAATATTATTACCTGTCTCATCTTTTCCTGATTTTAATAATTTAAAATTAATTTTCGCTAAACTAAAAACCCATTAATCGGCTAAACTAATCCTGTTATCTTAAATTCCACTTACTTTTTCAATAAGCGGTAGTATTTATCAGTAACTGGTTATTTCAGGCTTAATTCCACTTAGGTATTTATATTAAATCTGATTGTAAGTATGTTGTATGTTATCTGCCGATCAAATACGACCTTCTATTAAATAGAGTTGAAAATTAATGATTACCTGATATTACTGGAACCCTTGTGCCTCACAATGGAAATCAGATCAAAGGTGGTTGCCATTCTGAATAATATGTACTATTTCTATCTGTTTGATTGAATTGTCAGTCTGGATAGATAGCGTTCGGTGATATCTTTTATCCTTTTTTCTTCTACTATAGAAGTGTTATATACCAGGTTTATAATCATTGTTTCATTATAGGTCAGAACAGATGCACACAGGATACAATTCCTGGCAGGAGCAACTGCAAAGTCCAGGGAATTCACAAATTTAAACATGCTCTGTTCTGATCGTTTTTCAATTTTGCCCAGGTTCGTGAGTGTTGATGCTACTTCCTTGTTTGAAAAAGTTTTTTTTAGTTTTTCAACACCTCTTTGATCAGGGCTAAAAAGTTTTCCGGGAAATAATTGAAAGGTCATGTAACGTTCCCATGAATCTGAGAGTCTCTTAATCTCAGCTCCAATTAATCCGGCAAGGTTCCATATATCATATTCTTCCTTGATTTGAGGTCTTAATTCCGGAATGGTAATAAACAGACCAGGAATATCATATCTGTCCTGAGGCAGGAGTCTCGACCTGTTATTAAAGGGAATCTGTATGGGGATGGGAATATTCCCTCTGGCATCAATCAGGTCGCGAATAACAGTACATTGTATAGCTGCCAGAAAACTTGTAATAGAGATTCTTCTGTTCCTGCAGGCCGAAACAATTTGTTGGGTCTGAGTTTTATTCACTTCTACCTTTTCCATTAGGATATTTCTCTCCTTCTGAGAACTTAGATATGATGCAATATCATTATTATATATTCTCTTCTGTTTTTTCCTGCGATAAATAAGCTTAAGGCCTTTTAGCAACAGTCTGATCCCTTTAACACTGGATGGGAGCAGAGACTCCTGGGAAGGAGTTGGTGTAATAAGCTGGCCTTGGTCATTCTGGCCGGGTTCGTATATGTTTCTGATCAATTCCCGGAATATTTTTAGAGCCCCCGATCCATCCGTAAATACGTGATTAAATGTTACTGAAAGAATAAGTTTATTATCGGGGATTAGCATAAATAAAAGGACCCTGACAGGAACCTGGTCGTCCTTGAATCTTGTTGATAATTCCTTAATCATCAGTCTCTTTAGTTTCTCATTATTCCCAGACCTGTAGCTTATTGTAGTTCTGTATTTATGAGATGTCTTAAAAGATATCTCTTTCTTCTTTGTCAAAACAAGCCTTTCCTGAAGCCTCTGTATATTCCTGATGGTTTGCTCTACTGGTCTCTCAACCGACAGGCATAAGTTGAGCTCAAGTAAAGAAGCTGATATCACAAAGTTTGTACATTCAATCTGATCGTATAGCCAGTAGAAGTATTCTGTCTTACCAAGTTTACGCATCTTACCCCTCCTATAAGTTTATCAGATGACAAATTATATATGCTAAATTAAATAGCATAATATGTTTCGATAAATGGTTTATATAAAGGTTTAATCTGGGAATGCTTTATATCGGGATATTGTTTGGTTTTTCCCCTTATTCCTATTTTTTACCGCATGTCGAAATAACCAACCTTTGGTCTTTAATGCGGGTCCGGATTAATTTTTAATTATAAGTTTTATCAGATTATTCTGAATAAAACAATTTTGATGCTATTTGTACATTATGTAATTTTCTATCATAATTAATAATATGAGTGAAATAAAGGTACATGCTGTCTCTTATAACAAAGGACGGATTAAGAATATGCCATTTTTCTGGAAGGCAATAATTGCAATAACTATTGTACTTATTCTTAACTATTCCTCAGAGGTATTTTTATATTCATTTGTTGTTCCAAAAGAAGATATCAGGGATTTCTATCCAAATCTCGGATATTTAATGAAGAGTGTGGGTCGTATGTTCCTGGCTCATTTATCTGTTATAACTATATTAATATTATTATTAGAAATACCAAGAAAGAGGATATGGATTAGATGGTGGCATCTGATAATTCTGGTTATTGTGTGTTACCCGGCTTCAATGGCAGTCTATGTAATTGCTATTACTATAAAGGATGGTTTTCAGGCAACATTCAGTGAAGACTTTTCCATTTATTCCGGAATAACTCTTTTCCCCTCTGTTGTTATGGCAATGCTGGTATATGGATTAATGCTACTCTGGGAGAATGCTCAGCGCGAACATGATAATGCCCTTAAAGCTACAGCCTTAGTTAGTGAGGCTAAATGGCAAATGCTTCGATATCAGGTTAATCCACATTTCCTTTTTAATTCTTTAACCTCAATCATGGCACTTATAAATTCTGACAGAGAACTTGCCAGATCGATAGTAAATGAATTGTCTAATTATTTCAGGTACACTCTTTCACTTAATAATCAAAATGTTGTGGTCCTTTCACAGGAACTGCTAGCATCAGAGCATTTCCTCAAGATTCAAAAGGTCAGATTTTCCGACCGTCTGGATTACAAAATTGATATGGGGAAAGGTACCGGCGATATAGAGATACCGGTATTTGGGGTACAAACTCTGGTTGAGAACGCAATTAAATATGGCTTAAAAACGGAGAAAGGTAAGGTGGAAGTATTTATTTCCAGCAAGATAGAGGGTGACTACTATATTATAAGTGTAATTAATAGTGGTAAAATATTTAAAGATCCGGGGGAAGATAAAAGCAAGGTCGCAGGGACTAATTCCGGGCTTCAGAATCTGATTGAAAGACTTAGCTTACTTTACTCTGGAGAAAGTTTTTTTGAACTTAGAGAGGAAGAGGGGAATAGAGTAACTGCAGAAATAAAAATTGAAAGAAAATCAAAACCCCGGATATGAAAACATGGAGAGCTCTAATAGTTGATGATGAAAAACTCGCCCGCGAGGAATTAAAAACACAATTGGCGGCTTACAAGCAGATTGAGATAATTGGGGAAGCCTCGGATGTAGAATCTGCCTATGGTATCATAACAAGAGAAAAACCAAGTCTGGTTTTTCTGGATATTGATCTCGGGTCAAACACCGGGTTTGATTTACTTGCAAAGATAGATACCGGCTTTAAGGTGATATTTGTAACGGCACATGATGAATATGCCATAAGGGCATTTGATGTTAATGCCCTTGACTACCTGCTTAAACCAGTTTGGAAAGACAGGCTGGGTGACTGCCTTAAAAGACTTGGAGATCCTCACTCAGAGAAGCTTCCTGAGAAACTGGATTCTCATGATCAAATACTTGTTAAGATGAGATCCAGCTCCAGATTTATCAGGGTAAATGAAATCACCTGCATAGAATCCTGTGCTGATTATACCCGAATATATTCTTCAAAGAAGGTTTCAGGACTTGTACATCATACAATGAAAAGGTGGCTTGAGAGATTGCCTTCTGGCGATTTTATCAGAATTCATAAGTCATATATTATTAATACTAATTTTGTTATTAGAATTGACCGCAGCACTGAGAACGGTATACATGCATACATGGAATTTCCTGAAAAGGCTATCCCTGTTAGCAGAAGGTACGGTTCTAAACTATTTGCTGAGTACAGACCTTAACACTTCCCTTATCCATATTTTTCACCGTAAATCGATTATTATCTCATAATTCGATTTTAGGAATATACTATTGTCCTATAAAATCAAAACCAAATAATATGTTTGCAGATCTGATAGCATCATTCTTACTTTTAATTCTGGGTACAGGAATACTTATTATCTGGCTTGCAGATATTAATAATAACCCGGAGGTGGATTTAAGTCAGGGCTTTTTCAAAGCCAGGGAGAAGGATAGCAATAATATCTTTTGGTTTCATATAGCAGCAGAGTTAATAACTGGTGTCCTGCTAATATCAGGAGGGATGATAATACTGCTGAATGAGAGGGAGTTGTTCTTCCTTGTATATTTCTCCTCCGGAGCTTTGTTTTATACTTCTCTTTCAAGTTTGGGCTGGGCTTTAGCTGATAGGAAAAGGTATCCTTATGCAATCCCTATGCTTGGAGGACTGTTTTTCTCTGTAATAATACCTGTACTAATAAATCTATAGTTTTTATGAGGATAGTTTCTCTTTTATTATTACTTGCCATATGTCAGATAAGTTTTTCCCAGAACCTTCTAAGGCCTGATAAATCTAATATTGATATTATTGGGCAGATATGGCTGCAGACATCTTCGGGTGATGAGATTACTTTTTCTGAGCTTATGGCTAAGGGAAGGCCGGTTGCAGTTCTATTTTCTTTTATGGGTTGTCCGGGATGTAAATTATCTCTTGAGGAGACCCTTATTCCAAATCAGGAAATTCTTGAGAAGGAGTTTGATCTTAAAATTTGTATAATATCAAAGGAAGGTGTGGATAAGAGGCAGGAAGCAAGTGATTATTACGCTGATTATCCCTACGACATTTATTTTGATGAACCCTCTACATTGTATAGAATTATGCCTCCGGTGCCACTGGCTGATGGTCGCAATTTAAAGGCATTTCCAACTCTAGTCATTTTCAAAGACGATTATTCCTATGTATCGGTTGATCCATTTACATTGGAAAGCATTGTAGAAGGGTGCCGAATCCTTGAAAATAATTAAAAATATTATTAATACATTCTTATATTATGAAGTCATTATTTAAGGTACTGTTTATTGTAATCTGTTATACTGTTTTACCTCAACATATATCGCTCTGCCAGACACAGACTATGATCGATGAGTACACTGAGGCATCTGCTTTTGTAAGTGAGTTTCAGAGAATAACTGAAAGAAGATTTAGATCAGGCGAAATAGAGAAAATGCTTGATGCATTTCCGGTTTCCGGGAGGGAAAAGGGAGCTTATGCAGGCTGGTTTAATCAAAAAAGTCAGATGAAGGCTTCGTACTCAATAGACAGCATTAATTGCAATCTTCCAATACTTGGCTATGACTCTGATAGAGCTCTTATCCAGAATGGATCTTTTTCGATCTGGTTCTCAAACCAGGATACCTCATTCTCTGAGTTTGTAAGGTTTAGAGAATTTGTATTGAAGAAAGAAGCTGATTCTGTAATATCTTATACTTTTGAAAGTGAGCCAGCCGGAGAATATTCTAAAGTAGTAATTAAAGACTCCGACTTTGATGTTATAATCTCTCCGGCTGATGAAATAGTAAGAGTGAAAGCCGAATTTGAAATCGCTGCTCGCGAGGGAGAATTACCTTCAGAGATATCTCTTTTTTTCAGGTATCCTTTATCCTTATACAGCATAAGCTGTGATGGTCAGGAACTCCAGGCTGAACATATTTTTACCAGATCTGCCGGTTTGCCTGTACATCAATGCATTATAAAGATGCCAGCTACTGGCGAAAGGGGAACGAGGACGATAAAGCTGGATTATTCTCTTAATTATACAAACCACTCTCTCAGTCGTAAGCAGGTTGGCTTTAAAGATGATAATGGATATATTGTTCTTGAGGCAGGCTGGTATCCATGGTTTGAGAGTAATTTTAAAACCATTCCAGCTACAATAAGTATAAGTCTGCCAGAAGGTCTAACAGCTGTTGCGCCAGGTGATAAGATTGGATTTGAGTCTCTTCCGGGTGGTTTTACCAGAACAACTTTTTCCAGTCAAAAAGAAACCTGGCCATTTCTTGTATGGGGAAGGTATGAAAGAAAAATTCAGACTATCGGTAAATCAAGGATTGAGTATTATCTCCTGGAGAATGAGAAATCGGATTTTGATAAGGTTTCTGGTAGTTTTAGCCGGGTATGGGAGCATATGACTGAGCTTCTTCCCGTGCCTGATCTCGACTACCAGCGAATTATAGAGGTTTCACGCAAAGGTGGATACGGACCGGAGGGAAATTTACTAATAGACAGAGATTATATAAATAACAATAATATATCGGGCTATGAAACTATTGAGCTGCTGGCTCATGA
>CAZWLP010000100.1:0-7165 GCA_964634565.1 uncultured Rikenellaceae bacterium
CATCTCACATCTCACATGTCTGGCGTCTGTGCCTTCAAAAATTTTATCGGCCGAACTGGCGATAAAGCCGGTATAAAGTTTACCGGGAGATTTTTCAAATCTTTCAGCAAACTCATAGTAACAGGAGGGTACACTGAAGATTCCTTCTTCAGATTTAATCTCAATAATATCTGTCAGCTTAGATGATTGCTTTAAGAGCTGGCCGGTAGTTCCCTTTATTTCACCACCTGAATTATTTCTGGTTCTTAATCAGTAAATAAAATTAAGAACCTTTTGTTTAAAGAAAGGACAAAAACTTATCGGATAAATCTAGATTGCAGCAATAGCTTCCAGTTCAATCAGAAAACCGAAATGAAGATCTTTAACCGGTACAACGACTCGCGCAGGTTTATGCTTTCCAAAGAAATCACGGTATACCTCATTTACCTTTCCCCATAAATTAATATCTGAGATGTAAACAGTACATTTAAGAACATTTTTTTTACTTGTTCCTGCGTCATTAAGGATGGTATTCATATTATCAAGTACCTGCCGGGTCTGTTCTTCAACAGAACCTTTTACCTTTTCGCCGGTAAATGGATTTATGGGAAGCTGCCCGGAAATATAGATCAGCCCGTTGTGAATAACAGCCTGTGAGTAGTGACCACCGGGAGCAGGTGCATTCGGGGAATTAAAAAATTGCATATTCTTCTGTGAATTATTCTGTTCGTCTGATATTGGCTCCCAGGGCATTAAGCCTGACATCAATTTCCTGGTATCCGCGATCTATTTGTTCAATATTATGTATTGTGCTCTCACCATTGGCCGACAATGCTGCGATAAGTAAGGCAACTCCGGCCCTGATGTCGGGTGAAGTCATAACCGTGCCACGTAGATTTATTTTCCTGTTATGTCCGATAACGGTTGCCCTGTGTGGATCGCAGAGAATTATCTGGGCACCCATATCAATTAGTTTATCAACAAAGAAAAGACGACTTTCAAACATCTTCTGATGGATTAAAACAGATCCTTTTGCCTGTGTTGCTGTTACCAGGAATACACTCAGGAGATCGGGTGTAAGGCCAGGCCATATTGCGTCGGCAATAGTCATTATGGATCCGTCGATAAATGATTCTATTTCATAATCATTTTGTTCAGGAATATAAATATCATCACCTCTTCTTTCGAGTTTTATTCCCAGTCTTTTAAATGATTCCGGAATAATACCAAGGTTTTCGTAAGAGACATTCTTTATTGTTAACTCAGATTGAGTCATTGCTGCCATTCCTATAAATGAACCTGTTTCAATCATATCCGGCAGGATGGTGTGATTGCAGCCTGACAGAGAGCTGACTCCTTCTATATGAAGAAGATTTGATCCTATCCCTTCGATTATTGCGCCCATGCTGACCAGCATTTTACAAAGTTGCTGAATATAGGGCTCACAGGCAGCATTATAAATGGTTGTTTTACCTTCAGCCAGTGAAGCTGCCATAATAATATTTGCAGTTCCGGTAACAGAGGCCTCATCAAGATGAATATAGGCTCCTTTTAGTTTATCTGCCTTAACCGAGTAGAGACATTTTTCAGCATCAAAATTAAAATCTGCACCAAGTTTACTGAAGCCGGCAAAATGGGTATCAACTCTTCTTCGTCCAATTTTATCCCCCCCGGGCTTTGGCATTGTGGCGTAGCCCTTACGTGCAAGCAGAGGACCAAGAAGCATGACAGAGCCTCTTAAGGCTGAACTTTTCTGCATATACTCCTGTGACTGCAGAAATTTATTATCAATAACTGATGCCTCGAAAGAAATACTGTTGCGCGTCTCTCTTCTTATCTTAACTCCCATGTCAACAATCAGGTCGATAAGTTTATTTACATCGCTTATATCGGGGATATTATTTATGGTAACTTTCCCGGAAGTAAGCAGAACTGCGCATATAATCTGCAGTGCTTCATTTTTTGCTCCCTGGGGTTCTATTTCTCCTGAGAGTCTCCTTCCTCCCTCTATTACAAAGGTACTCATTAGTGTCTGCTGTGATATTTTTTCTTAACTTGTTTTCCGCCCTGCTTTGATTGCTTTTTCTTTTTTGGACCGATAAGATCTTTAACGTCCATAAGCCTGGTTCCTTCAGGCACACGTAACTTATTCTTAGAGAGATCCAATATATCCTTAAAGATTATTTCATCAGAGACTACACCCCTGTTCCATCCTGCTGCCGCTTTTTTCATCTGGTTTGCAATAAGAATAACAAGAAAATCTCTTTTTTCACCTTCAGGCATATCAACAGCCACTTCAATCATCATTTCAACAACTCTTCCATAATGAAGAAATTTAACCTCTCCATGCTTGTATTCAACCTTTTGAGGTTTCTCGTTAAGTTTTTCCTTTTCGGGTGGTGGATAAGGAGCGTCTATATCGAGTTCAAACTGGGAGATAATAGAAATATGATCCCATAATTTATGGTTGATATCCCCATAATCTCTCAGATGTGGGTTTAAATTCCCCATAATCTGAATAATTGTCCTGGCCGCCCTGTTTCTTTCATCCCTGTCTTCGATTGATTTTATATAATCGATCATTTTCTGAACATTCCTTCCATATTCAGGCAATGCCATCCTTTTTCTTTGAGTATTATAATCGTGATTCATTTACATTAATTTATTAAGGATTTTATCAAACCTATGCTGTTAATAAGATAGAATATCTAAACACGCCAGATAAGTTCATTGCAAATCTAATCAATATACAATGAATGACCAAAGTAAAAAAGTTATCTATAAGGTCTTAATAAATAATCAGTAACATTAACTTTATGTAAGCTGAACCGAACAACATTCGACCCCTTACCTTTTAATAAAGTATTATTTCTCCCTTCTGTTTGCATTTACTTTAGTTATAGTTTTTACTTCAGATATATACCCTGAAAGTAGTAGTATAGATGTTATAAATATATCTTAAGTTCTGTTTATCGATGCTAAAAGCAGTCTGTCTAATCTTTGCTCCTTCGCTTAATAAACTTCTTGTTTCTGAATCTGGTGGCATTTAGACTATCATTAACAGAAATATGCCTTACTGGCTCAAAGCCTCTGTCCTTGCATATATGCCATCCTTTTTTTCGTGTTAGAGCACTATCGTTATCCCCGGCCGGACTTTTGGGATAAATAAACCATATAATACCATCTTCATAGAGATTTTGTACCGCATCGAGGAAAATCCTTTCAACATCTTCCGATGTCTTGGCAAAAATAATTATAAAATTGTACAGAAACCTGGGATCAATTTCTGAATCAATTCTGGTGGTATTTATCTTCCTGGATAAGGTCCTGACAAAAGTTGACTCTCCTTCAAGAATCAGAATTCTACTATCCCCTTTGTAATTTAGCTTTGTAAGAAGCTTATCCATTACCTGTTTTTGTTTTAACAGGGCAAAAGTATAAAAATCTTTTATTTATTCAGATCAGTCATTTTTTAAAGATATTTCTATCAGTTAAGAAAAAGGTGTTACATTTGTTATTGAAAGATGGGGTGCCTCATTCAAAACAGGCTGAGATCATACCCTTAAAACCTGATCCGGATAATGCCGGCGTAGGGAGATTGATTTACCTCATTCTATTTATTGTATATTTTATACCCGTTGAGATGAAAAAAACTCTATTAGTGCTCCTTGTATTATTTTTTAATGCAATTATGCTGGCCTCTTCTGATGAAATAAGCTGGAAGGTTTCAGGAATGGTCAGGAATGAAGACGGACTGGCGCTTTCTGGCGCAACAGTATTAATATCAGGTACATATCTGGGTGCTTATACCGATATGGATGGCAGCTTTTTTTTTAGCTCAGTACTTGAAGGAGTATATACTTTTAAGGTATCATATATAGGTTATGAAACATTTGAAGGAGAGATTAATGTTAACTCCGATATCGAGCTAAATATTTCCCTGAATATCTCAACAGTTATTTCTGACGAAGTAGTAGTAAGAGGATTAAAGGCTTCTAAAACGACACCCGTTGCATATACCGAGATTAAAAGTGAAGAATTGAAAAGGATAAATTCAGGACAGGATCTGCCTTATCTTTTATCGCTTGTCCCTTCACTTGTTGAGACATCTGAAGCAGGTGCAGGAATTGGATATACTGGTTTCAGGATCAGGGGAACAGATGCAAGCAGGATAAATGTAACTATTGATGGTATCCCCTTAAATGACTCAGAATCGCAACAGGTTTTTTGGGTAAATACGCCCGACCTCGTAGCTTCTGTCTCAGAGATTCAGGTGCAAAGGGGAGTGGGAACATCTACAAATGGAGCAGGTGCTTTTGGGGGAAGTATTAATCTTACCATGGAGAATCCTTCAGATGAATCATATGCTACTATCAGTTCCACAATTGGATCTTTTAATACTCAGAAATTGTCAGCAAAACTTGGTACCGGCTTATTAAAAGACAGGTTTAAGATGGATATAAGGTTATCAGGTATAAACAGCGATGGATATATAGACAGGGCAAGATCAGAACACAGGGCGTTTGCTGTTTCAGCTTTATACAGATTGAAATCCAGCATTATAAAGGCTAATTTTATTCATGGTGAGGAACTTACAGGGATTAGCTGGTGGGGAGTGCCTGCAGATAGCCTGGAGTCAAATCGTACCTATAATCCGGCAGGCGAGTATACCGATATCTACGGCAGGACGCAATATTATTATGGCCAGACCGATAATTACTCTCAGACACATATATATCTGATTTATAACTGGCAGATCAGCGATAAACTATATTTAAAAAGTGCCGGTCATTTTACTGAAGGATCGGGATATTATGAGCAGTACAGGGAGGATGAGCTTTTGTCCGACTATATGTTGCCAAACTGGACTATCCATGGTATGTTCGAGGATGTTATTCTTGACAGATCTGACCTGATCAGAAGAAAATGGATGTATAACAATTATTATGGAGGTGTCTTTAATCTTAATTATAGGGACTCCAGGATGGAGCTTTCTTTCGGAGGAGCTGTAAACAGGTATATTGGCGACCATTTTGGCAGAATTATCTGGATGCGATTTGCAGGAACAACAGAGATGAATCATCAATGGTACTTTAACGGAGGTCAGAAGGATGAGATCAATTTCTATACTAAAATAAATTATCGACTGAACAATAAACTGAGTCTTTTTGGTGATTTACAGTACAGGAATATTTCTTACTATATTTCCGGATATGATGACGATCTGAGGAATTTATATGTATCAGAGAAATTTAATTTTGTTAACCCAAAGGCAGGTTTATTCTATAAATTGAATTCAAATAATGATCTGTATATATCATTTGCTGTAGCCAATAAGGAACCAACCAGGGCTAACTATAAGGATGCAGCAGGGGATGAATCTGCCTTTCCTTTACACGAGACCCTCTATGATTTTGAAGGCGGATATAAACTGAATTTGTCGCGAATATTTGCAGGGCTAAATTTATATTACATGCTGTATGATGATCAGCTGGTACCAACCGGTAAGCTAAGCAATGTGGGATATCCGATAATGACCAATGTGGATGCCAGTTACAGGGCAGGAATCGAGATTTCTCTTGGGCTAAAGCCGACGGATCTTATAGAATGGGCAGGTAGCATTACTTTGAGTAGAAACAGGATAAGGAACTTTACCGAGTATTCAACAAATTATAATACAATCTCTTCTGCATCAGAAGAATTTTCTGTAGACCATGGGGATGTTGATATTGCTTATTCTCCATCGATAATAGGATCCGGAATACTTACGCTTCATCCCTTTAAGGATTTTGATTTCAGCTTAACAGGGAAATATATTGGTAAACAATATTTTGACAATACTCAGGATAATAACAGATCACTCGATCCTTATTTTGTCAGTAATATGAGATTTGACTATACTTTTAATCTGGGTGGCTTTAGTGATATAGATCTTCAGTTTATGTTGAATAATGTGTTTAACAATCTGTATGAAAGTAATGCTTATGGAGGTAACTGGTATGAAGATATGCAGGAGTACACATGGGCATATTATTTTCCGCAGGCCGGAATAAATTACTTGCTGAGATTAACTTTTTCATTTTAATTTATCAACAATGTTCTGGATACAGGAACATTTTATTGAAATATTCGGAGCTATTACAGGAATAATTTATGTATTCCTGGAGATTAAACGCAATATATGGCTCTGGCCCCTTGGGATAGTTACTTCATCTGTATATATATATGTATTTTATCATTCGGGCTTCTATGCAGATATGGGCCTGCAGTGGTATTATCTTTTTATTAGTGTTTATGGATGGATTATCTGGAGCCGGGCTAAGAAAATTAAAAATGCAGGGAGCAGGGAGCAGGGAGCAGGGAGCAAAGAAGAGGGAGAGAGGGAAAGAGGGAGAGAGGAGAAAGAAATCGTAATAAGTAATATTAAGTACCGTCAAATTATAGTACTTTCTTTGATAACAGGCTTTTTATTTGTTGGGATATGGTATATTTTAACGAGGTTTACAGATTCGACAATACCTGGCTGGGATGCTTTTACAACTGCTCTTTCGATTACGGCAACATGGATGCTTGCAAGAAAGATAATAGAGCACTGGTATTTATGGATTGCAGTAAATATTGTGTCAGTTGGATTATATATTTACAAAGGCCTTTATCCCACTGTTTTTTTGTTTGTTGTGTATGCTGTAATGGCTGTTGTTGGTTATATTGAATGGAGGAAATATTATGGAAAAGGTTGTAGTACTGGCTAATGGAAGTTTTCCTGAATCGGATATTCCCCTGGGATACCTCGATAATGCTGATATAATAATAAGTTGCGATGGTGCTGTTGAAAAACTTGTAGATCGCGGATTGGAACCGCATGCGATTGTGGGTGATATGGATTCGATATCTGAAGAACTAAAAGCGCGTTATTCAGTTATCTTATATCCTGATAATAATGAGGATTATAATGATCTTACAAAGGCAGTTAAATATTGCATGCAAAAAGGATATACAGATCTTGTAATACTTGGTGCAAGCGGACTGAGGGAAGATCACACCCTTGGAAATATATCCCTGCTGGCAGATTATTCTGAATATGTCTCTGTAAGAATGGTTACAGATAATGGTATATTTTTCCCGGTAAATTCAGGAGATCAGATAAAGTCTTTCCATGGTCAGCAGGTTTCAATATTCTCTTTTA
>CAZWLP010000101.1:0-7118 GCA_964634565.1 uncultured Rikenellaceae bacterium
AGGACAGACTACGTGCAGTACCTCATGCAACACTTTGCATAGAAGCGAAGAACGCGCAGAAATAAAAAAACGCACTATAATAATATGAGTGAACGCCTCTGAATAAGGGGCGTTTTTTTTGCAAGGGGCAGGGTGGGTGGGGCCAGCCTTCGCTAAAGCTTAGGCTGACAATGCAGGGGGTAGAACAATAACAATAATAATTGTATATCTTTTTTGTGGAGGCGTTTTTTATTTGGGGCGTAAGGGACAGCTACAAGGCTTAAGGCAAGAGGTTTACAAGTGCAACTCATAACATGAAATCTAATTTGTGCTGACGCTTATGGTATCACCATAGAATACAGTAGTATAATCCAGAATTGCATATGGTCTGAAGGTATAGATGATACCTGGTTCGAGTCCGACAGAGACCCCTATACCCTCATCATCGTCCCAATATTCTCGTGGGCCACCATTATGAGGTTCTGTTCTCACATTATCCTCAATATCAGGAATAGTACGTCCCGTTTGCCAGCAATAACCTGTCTGGGTCAGCGAATGAGTAAGTGAAGTTTGATACAGGTTTGATAGTTCACAGTATATCCACAGAGAGGTGCCGGAAATTGAAACATAGTTACTGGAAAAAACAGGATGCCTCAGGGGGTGGTCGTAATCATAAATAGAACCATATAGTACATTAGCTCCGTTCACCCTAACATAGGGGAAAAAAATATAGTCGGTATAATACCTGCAAATCATCTCCTGGGAAAAAGCAAGGCTATCACCCAGGGACTCACCCTCACTGTAAAGTATGAGCTTGTTATCCAAAGCAGAAAAAGGGATGTCGGGCGTCAGCCGGGTAATGTCATAAAACCCGGTATCCCATGCCAGTCCAATCTCGTTTATCTGCTGGGTCTCATTTACAATGTCAAGGTTTCTTATTACAAAAGATATCCTGATTGTGCTGTCGTCAACAATCTCATGATGCAGCCAACCAAAACCGGGACGGGACATCCACCCCCAGGGTGGATCGGGCCAGCCCTTTTCACAGGAGATCATTAATAAAAGCAGCAAACCCGCTACAAAAAACAGTTTAAATCTCAGCATTTTATCAAAAATTATAACCAGCTCCCAAATAAGTAATTCCTCCAAAATAGTAGTCATCGGGCATAGTTGCCCAGTGCCAGTTGAGATCGAAGGTGAGAAGAAAATTCTGTGCTATCCTGAATGTAAGCCCTGCGTCGAGGACCATACCGTTAACAGAATAGTCTTCCACCAGGGCAGTTACCACTTCAATAAATTCAGGGTCTGGAGACGACAGGGTACCATAGGCAAATTTTCCTATCCTGTGATATTCACTATAGAAGAAACATCCCAGGCCCAGGTTTATAAACACAGGTTTAAGCAGTTGCTGGGTCAATCCGGCTGTTAAGACAATACGTTTCTTCTCATATCCGGGAACAAAATAAACATCACTAACGACATCACCACGATTGGCAAAGTCAAAAAAGTAGCCTTCGCTGTCGATAAAAATTGTTGAAGTATTCTCTTCCATGTTGACACTTAGCTGTGCCTCGAGCAGGGGCCTGCAGAATCTTGCCGAAGCATACCAGCCGGTCTTCCCGAGCCGGCCACCCATGATTCCCCAAAATGTGTCGGGAAAGTGAACACTTTCCTTCCCCCAAAATCCAGTGACAAAGACTCTTTTTGCCCTAGGGTTGAATACGAGATCATAGTTATATCCCTGGAAAGTAGTTTTCATAGTGTCGGTACGGGTTATGCTATGATATTTTCTTTTCTCCAGCCTGAAACTAAAGACGCTGTCGGCCTGGAATATTTTTGCCGGGGTCTCAGCAATAAGCATGTCGTTAAGGTAGATATCAGCTCCCTCCGGTGAGGTTGAAAACCAGAGGTAGGGCTGAATGGTATCAACTTCCCTGAAAATAATCTTTTCTGCGATGGGCTGATATGCGGTAATGCTTATTACATATACATTATTGGATTCCAGTTCCAGGGGGAAGCTGTACTGCAAACCAGGATATTCAGCATGAAAAAGGAGGAGATCGTTTGATTCGGGAGATATCCATATCCAGAATTCGCCGAGTTTTTTTTCGATCCTGACTATGCCACTATCAGACATAAAATCAAGGTTTTGCAATCCTGTTTTTACTTTAATAAGAGCACAATCCCGGCCAAAGGAATCTTCCATCCGTAATTCGATGGCAGAAACATCAAAGGGCTCATTTCTAAAGGTATTCACAATAATATTCTGGGCCTGTCCCATATTAAGGGTAATAGAAAAGAGCACAAGCAATATTATCCTTATCATTCTCATATTATTGCGGATTCAGAGTGACTGTACTGCCATAAATAATCCCACCGGCTTTAGTACGCATATAACCACGTATTGAATAGCTTGAGTCAACTTCCGATCCAATTATTGATTCAAAGTGATATTCATGAGAATATCTGCTGTCCCAATAACTGGTTGGATTGACTATTGTTGAAACGATCAGGTTGGATTCAATATTAGGTTCACCCGATCCATAGATCCAACAGTGCCCAACTTCTGAAACTGCGTCGCTTATCAAATCATAATCTGAGATATAAGAGAACGCCCGGCACTGGCTGTGAATTGGAAAGCCCCACCACCAGCAATCCGTAATTATTTCCGGTTTGGTTGAGTACTTCTCCAGTGAATAATCCTCCTTTTCTGCGCATGATATGAGCATGACAGAAATTATGCTTAATTCAATTACTCTTTTCATCTTTCTTAGAATGTATAGCCTGCTCCAATGCTAAATTCATTAGATAATTTACATGCATTTCTCAGTATGTGATAAGGAAAGTCATAATCCATTATGTAGTACGCACTGCTTCCCGCCTTAATAATAAAGTTATTTGTGATCCGAATTACTGCCCCGAGCTCCAGTATCATCCCCCAGTTCATTATTTCAATAACACTGGCCAGATAATTAAATTCCGAATATGCTTCTTGAATTGTTCCGGCAGGGTCATCCGCTTTTGCTTTGAGGGCCTTTCCATAATCCGTTCTGCTGAAATAACCTGTTCCGGCTGTCAGAAAAAAATTATCCGTTATTTGCTGGGTAATACCCCCTGTAATTGCGAGCCTTTTTGATGCATAAACCTCACCGCTGCCTGTATAGAACCAGCCCTCTTCATTGGGGATCAGCATATCATAACCGGCAATTATTTCAGGCCTGGGGATGATATTCGCTGCCATTTGACTGTTATTAATATCAACCCTTATTTCAGGCTTAATGCTAACAGGATGTGCGCTAAAGGCGACATAATAAGCAGTTCTTCCAAGTTTGCCAACCTGCAAGCCGAAGCCGAATGAGGGTTTCATAGAGCCATATCCACCAGTTGCCATAACAAACCAGGTTCTTGACCGGCTATTGTAAGTCATGGTATAATCAACCCTGCTCTGCTCTTCCTCAAGCACCAATGTTGAGTCAATACTGTAAAAGTGCTTCTTCTCAATGCTGAAGTCAAGCTCTTCTGACTGGCTGTAATAGTTGAAGGGCGTCTTTCCCTGGTAGGCGCTGTTAACATAAAGCTTTGCTCCCGGGGGGTCTGTATTAAAGAATATGCTCCTGTTAAGAATAGTGTCTTTATAAACCACTGACTCTGATTCCGGCAGTATTATATCCAGCTTTATCAGGTATATCGTCTGGCTAGTGGTTGTGGTGGGCAGTGTATAATCCATTGCAGGAAAGCCCTCTCTTAAAATTTTCAGTGTCTTTGTGCCATTAGGAACCCACAGCCATATCTCACCTTCCTTATTGTCTATTTTCTCTATCCCACGGTTAGAATCAAGTGAAATACTATCGATCTCTGTTTGTATCCGAATTAAGGAGCAGAATTCACTGTTAATATCCCTGACGCGATCTTTTGCCTGGAGTTTTTCACTCAGCAAGACTGAAAACTCAGATACATTAAGCTCCTGGGCTCTAAGACCCGAAATAGCCAGGCAGAGGAAAAGCAGCAGATTTATTATCTTTATCATAATTAATATTTATCAAAAAGCCCAGCCCAGACCTGCCGAAACACCATTTGGGGATAACTCTTTTCCAAGATAATAAATATCTGATTGAAGTAAAATCAATAGGGGACTATTAGTTCTGAAAACAAGTCCAAGGTCAATAAATACACCCTTATCTTCAACTGTTTGATCATCCTCCACAATTCTGATCTCTTTATCAATATAACCTAGTCCCAGGTGTATATTACTCGATTTTGTAAGAGCTATCAGAGATCCCAATGAAAATTTTATAATTCTTACCTCTCGCGTATTTTCATCATCATACTTATCATGGTGAATATATTTAGTCCCGCCAAATGATCCGAAAAATCCCAGGCGTCCAATATATCCCGTGCTAAATCCATAAACAGGAGCATCATAATCAAGAGAAAAATCCCAGGTTTGGCCAATGTTTGCCATAACAAAAATGCCTTTCTGGTGTGAGAGTTTCTGGAAATTCAGAGTGTAATTTCTGTTTACCTCCAGGGTGTCTGGATTAATTACTTCTGTTTTGTAGCCCCATTTCTTAATTTCTATCTGTGGTGATGATTCATTAAAAAAATGAGTAAGCGAAATCGGTGTTTCACCAATCAGCCTTTCCTCTTCAAATACCAATCCGTTTGCAGGATAGGTTTCAATTGTAACTTTATTAAATTCTGGGTCCTGGTACTCTACTGCAATTTCCCTTTCCGGGACAATAAGAATTAATATCCAGACTGTTGGATTTCCATCTGACAGTAGTTCGTGTTCATAAAGAGGAAAGTCAGGCACGACAAATTTCAGCAATGTGGATTTTGCCGGGATCCACACCTTATAGCCTGTTGAATCATAGACTACCTTTTCCACACCCATATTTGAATAAAACTTAATCCCAGGTATCCTGCTGGAGATAATAACCAGGGTGCATATCTCACCGTTAACATCTCTTACCTGCTCAAAATCATTAAGCTCCACACCAGCGTTTGACTTATCGTCGAGCACTTTAATATCCTGTCCGGCAACATTAAGTGAAAGAATAAGAAGGCTTATAGCCAGAATAAATATGTATCCGGAAAAACTTATTTTATGGCCGGTTCTTTTCATTTGAAATTAAAAATTATATCCTATGCCAAAATTCACAAATGAGTTAACGAATATCTGTTTAGTGACATAGCCATCTGTCATACTTCCCAGTTGCCGCTGTTCAAACATAAATGAATTATTTACAGAAAAAATAAATCTGCTGTCTATTCTTAAAACAAACCCCAGGTCCGGCCCCCAGCCAGGCGAGTAGCTTTCCTCTCTATAGAAAGCAATCTTTCCATCTTCATGGGAGATAAATTCACCTGAAATATATGTATTGCGATTCCCAAAAGATAAGCCTGATGTAAAAAACAATTTATTTGAAAGGCGAAAGGTCATTCCTGAGCTGATCTGGAGGACCCGAATATATTGGTCAAAATCACCCGGATCCGGAGCTTCCGAATAATAATTATCATAGGTAAAGTCGGATTTAACACTTTTTACAGGAAAGACAAATCTAAAATAGAACCCGATATCCCCTATCACACCTACAGTAAAACCAAGATTATATCTTCCAGGTAAAAAGACATCAGTATTGGCCATCAGATAGATCCTGTTTACCGTATCCGCCTTTGTTAAACTGAATGCAAGTGACTGTCCTTCTTCTGACATATAGCTGGTGCCAGAAATTGTATTATATCTTTTCTTTTCCAGCCTGTATGAAATTGAATCGGGCAAAATACTCAGGCTTACCGGGCTCTTGCCATAGTGTATATCATTAATAAATACATCAGCCTGTGTCGGTTTTGTTGAAACTGAAAGAACCGGAAGATCAAGATAGCTCTTCGAGGCTTCAAGTATAACGGTAAACAAAACTACATGAACTGAGTATTCTTCCACCTGTCCTGGCAGATCAAATTCCAGGTTATTAAACCTACGGGATTTAATCGTCAGTTTTTTTGTGCCCGGTGGCACCCATAACCATATTTCACCATCATGCTCTTCTATTTTATTAATGCCCAGATCTGTACTAAAGTCTACACTGTCGATGCTAATTCGTGCCTTAATAATTGCTGAAGCGTCACCATTGGCATCTATTACTTCATATTCCCTGGCAGATATATCATTCTTAACTTCTTTAATGCTATTAAGCTTTATCTGCTGTGAACAAACAGCCTGGCTTACTAAAACAAATATTAACCCAAAAATATATTTAAAAGATATGGTCATAATCAGTAGGTAAAATCTGATAGATTGATAACCTGGCCATCACTGAATTTTTCGGGTTGCCAGCTTCTTACATATATTACCGGTTTAGAATTATCTTTCAGGTCTACCATCAAAAAGAGGTAGCCGACATCAGCATAAGAGGATGAGTAATAATTTTGCTTTATGTTAATACCATATACATTGGAAGTATTATCTCTTTTCCTTACCAGATTATCTTCAAACTTTATGTTTATAAACTCATTCCTGTCGAAAACTCTTCTGAGTCTGTACATATATTGCTCCTTGGAGAGTTTAGTCATCTGAAAACGTTCGTCTTTAAGTGTATACAGATCATCGTCAGAGCTGACAGATTCACTTACTCTTTTACCAACAATAATTAATGCCCTGTTAGAAAAAATTTTGTCTATATAATCAATCCTTTTCAGAGCATAGGCTGTCTTATAGTTTTCCAGAAACCTTATCAGCTCCCACTTGCTCTGAGCTGGCCACCTGTCCTTGCTCAATATATCTTCAACTGCTTTATCTTCAAGAGAGAATGAGATATTGTTTATTAATCCTTCCTGTGTTATTTCAAGGGTGATATTCTCAGTAAAATCAGTTTTGCTGTCCGGGAAGTCAAACTTAACTGCAAGTCCTCGTATATATGTATTGTCACCACTCTGATAAACGCTAAAAGCAGTATCGAATAAAAATGTACTTGCGTTTCCATAAAGGATAAGGTTCTTAAAAATATCAAGTCCTTCGTCAGAAAAGAGTCCCTCAGTACCATCTGGTGATCCCTTTTCAACAGAAGCCAGGAATTGTCTGACAATTCCCTGGTATTTGCCTGCATTTAATTCCGGCTGTATAGCAATATCTGCATGAC
>CAZWLP010000102.1:0-6906 GCA_964634565.1 uncultured Rikenellaceae bacterium
TTTGAAAATAATGTCCTTAAGCTGAGTGTCAAATAAGAATGTTCCTCCATTATTAAGAAATTGCTGACGTAGATTGGCCACAATTACCTTGAGATTGTCCGTCCCCACGTGAGGATAGGCCATATATACAATTTCTGCAGGTGCCCCGGCTTTAACATATTCCGAAAGAATAAAGCTACGTTCCCTGGAAATATGCTTTGATCTTGACGTGAGTTTTCCATCCGAAAAGGTCCCGGCGCCTCCTTCTCCAAAGGCGTAATTATTCCGATCGTTAAATTCTCCCTTGCTTTCAAATAACTCAATGGCAGCTGACCGCTGCTTCACTTCAGATCCTCTTTCAAGAATAGTTACTTTAAAACCAGCTAATTGTAAAACATGTGCAGCAAAAAAACCGGCCGGCCCGCTCCCAACCACAACTACCTTTTCGCTTCGCTTTTTAAATGGAATTTCCAGAGGCTGAGGAGCATCAAAATCCTCACCTTCTATCTTTTCTGAAGAAACAACAAGACTCAGTATGAAGTGTATATCATTTTTCTTTCTGGCATCAAGGCTTTGCTTTTCTATCTGATATGAGAAATCCTTAAGCCTGAGTTCTTTTTCAATTACACCTCTGAGTTGTTCTTCAGAATAATCTGTCGCTACCTTTATTTGAATGGCTTTATTGCCCATTGTTATTTATTGAAACAGGAGTACAATATACAAGTTAAGAAACTATTCCGGACATATATGAAAGACTTACTTTTGCAGATACTGAAAGGCTATGCAGACAAGAGCTTTGAATATTTGGCTCGGCGAAGCCAGAAGACCATACTCTTTTAGCGGAAATGCCTGAGTTTCTATTGAGTTGTAAGATCTTTGGAAATTTCTTCGTAAGTTAAATAATCCAGAAGCTTGATATCTGCTTTTACTAACTGAACAACATTTAACAATAGGTTTTTCGTTTCTGAAAGCATTTCAATATAGGTTACACTTACTTTTACTCCCTTTTGTTTCTTTTTAATGATTTTAACCCTGCTATAGAGAATATCGTTGATAAGGTTGATCAATTTATCACGCCGGACAATAATTTCATCAATTTGCTTATATCTCCGGTGCTCCAGCATATCTATCAGAGACACAAAAAAGTCATTTATCTTAGAGTTAAAATCCATTAAACTCCCGTTTTGCTCCCTGTCAAAAGCATGATTATTGTCAAGATGATTAAAGGCCGGCTGGACTATATGAGTCAGTGAATTACACATTTCAACCATATAAGTTACCACCTGAACATAGTGGTGACCACTTTCCAGATCACTTTCCTCAAATTTCTTAAGTGTATTTGGAATATCTTCTCGTATCTCTTTTATGTTTTTCGTGAGTTTCCTGGATTCCTTTCGGAGTGTTTTTAATTTCTTATGTTTTTCTTTTAGGAAATAGGTGTAGGTCTGATTCAATATTTCAGCAACATCTATAACAGTATTTCTCACTTCATTATCACAGGAAATAAGTACATCGTATGAAGCAGTAATTATCTGGCTTGCGGCCTCATCTTCTTTTTTTGATTTTTTCTTATAAAAGGAATGGGTTCGCAATAATATATAAGCGGAAAGAGCTATAAGAGCAATTATAACCGGCATCTTTCCAAAGAAGATAATTACAGCGATAATAAATGAAACTAAAAAGGCAATAAGTGCAGTAAAAAACCATCCCCCAACTACTGTTAGCACACCACTAATTCGGTATACTGCGCTGTCACGCCCCCAGGCCCCATCGGCAAGAGAGGTGCCCATAGCTACCATAAAAGTTACATAGGTTGTTGAGAGAGGAAGTTTCAGGGATGTTCCTATGGCTATCAAAATACTTGCTACAACAAGATTAACAGATGCTCTTACAAGATCAAAAGCTAATTTATACTCCTTATTGCCAAAATCAATATCTGCCTGAAATCTGCTCTTCACAAATTTGATCAGACCATCAGGACTAATTTTTTTTATTCCTTTACTTAAATCAATTGTTACCCTTACAATAAACCTTGAAAGGGATGATGAATCAAAGCGCTCACTACCTTCCCCCTGTCGGCTCAGGTCTATTGTTGTTGCAGTTACAGCCTTTGCCTTCTTTGAAAGGCGAAGAGTCAATACCATAATCAATCCGGCAGTAACCAGAAATAAGATTGGTGTATTGACAGGTTGCCTTAAGGCCTCCATCATAAAGGATCCGGCATCAGAGTTTCCGGAGGAAGTAAAAGCTTTAAATGATTCAAATCCTGCCAGTGGAACACCAATAAAATTAACCAGATCGTTTCCGGCAAATGCCATTGCCAGGGCAAAGGTCCCTACGAGTACTGTAATTTTAAGTACGTTGATCTTTGTAAATGTAATCAGGATCTGGAATATGATGGTCCAGGTAATAAAACTTGTAAATAGTATGATAGTAGTATTACTGCTAATAAGCTTCAAAGTATCGGGCGATATCAGGGTTGATCCCTTTGCTCCTTTAATTAGAAGAAAATAGAGAATAGCTGTAATTGCAAAACCTCCCCATATTCCTCCCCAGTATTTTAAAGTCGCCTCCGGATTAAAAGAAAAGGCAAGCCGTACAAACCATTGTATTATCAAACCAACATTAAATGCTATAATAATTGATAGAAATATACCGATAATAATAAGTACGGAGCTTTCAATATTAATATAGTTTCCAATAGAATCTGTACCTGATTCTGTGCCAGTAACTTTCATCATTGCAATAGCAACGGCAGCACCAAGAATTCCGAAAACAATCGAAATGGTAGTTGAAGTTGGCAGGCCAAGGGTATTGAAAAAGTCAAGAAGGAGTATGTTTGCAAGCATCACAGCCAGGAAAATAACCATAATTTCGCTGTAGGAGAACATCTCAGGATTAAAAATTCCTTTCCTGGCAACTTCCATCATGCCATTTGAAAATACCGCCCCCATCAGTACTCCAATTCCTGCTATAAGCAGTATTATTTTAAAGGGAGCCGCTTTAGACCCGATTGCAGAATTTAGGAAATTGACTGCGTCGTTGCTTACGCCTATTACCAGGAGGGAGATGGCCAGTATAAATAAAAAGCCAACAATTAGAACATAGTAAGTTGCCATTTACATGTAATTGTTAGGACTACCCATATGTAGATTAATTAAGCACAATCTAATGTTAAATTTTAAACAGTAAAAATAAGTAGAATGTTATTAGAACCAAAGAGAAATGATAAGTTCTCTGAAATAGTTTGGATTGGCTTTTCAAATTAATGATAGTTAAGATAATCTTTTAAAAGGGGGCTGTAGGTTTAATCTGCAGCCAGGGATTTTAAAACATATTCACTTATTGTGATTTATTGAGGACTGCTTAACACAGGCGAAGCTTGTCCATCCTGAAAAAGGCAAATAAAATGTGTGAATTATGCAATTTTTTCAGTAAATTATGTAACACCTTTAATATGCTCATATGTTATTTTTATGAGACCTTATTATTTTAGTATATAAATTATATAAAGCATGAAGGAAAAGAAGTCAATAAAAGTAATGATTGCACTGGATTATGATCCAACTGCACAGAAAGTTGCAGAAACAGGGTATCTGTTTGCCAAGTCTATGGGAGCAGAAGTTATATTACTGCATGTTATATCAGATCCTTTGTACTATTCTTCCAAGGAATACTCTCCGATAATGGGATATAGCGGATATATAGATATGGATCCAATTCAACTGGATAGCGTCGAAGGCTTAAAAAATGCATCCCTGAACTATCTCAATAACATAAAGCAGCACCTTGATGATGAATCCATTCAGGTCTATGTAAAAGAAGGTGATATTGCTGCTACAATTTTAGAGACAGCGGCAAGCCTTCATACAGATGCCATTGTTATGGGCTCTCATAGCAGGAAGTGGTTAGAAAAAATATTGATGGGTAGTGCAACGGAAGAGGTTTTAAGTCAATCTCCTATACCGCTGATTATTATCCCGACAAGAAAACAGTAACAAACAATAATAGTATTCACAAATAAAATTTATGTTTGCTATCCAGGTGCATCTTCTGGCAGACATGATATTTGAACCCTTAGCTCGTCGAAGCTAAATATCAAAAATTGATATGATACCCGATTTGTTTAAGATTAGTAAGATAACAGAGTAAATTGATTTAAGAAAGGGTATTATTTTATCAGAGAATTATTTATCTACTCCTTCTGACAAAAATAAAGTCACCTCCCTCATCACCAACGTTCTGAATAGTACCAAACTGAGGGACATTTTCAGAGTTGTTTATCACCGCTGTTCTCATTTTTGAAAACAGTTCCTCTGCTGATACGTATTCATTAGTATTCTCCCTAAGGTTTTTAATAAGGTAGTGTAAAAAGGCACTTTTATCGGGGACCTCGGTAAGGGTGCCGCTGGTTATTGCCTTGCGGCTATTCAACTGATATAGCATTTCAACTGCATAGGTGGCAGAGAAAGCAGATCTTGTTTTAAAAATCCCTCCGCTGAAACATGCATCTGCAATTAAGAGAGTGTGTTTTGATTTAATTGCTCCCAGGTAATTTGTAAGATCGGTATTTGGAATCCAGTTTACAGGATTGTCCTTGCTTGCATCTTTCGGAAGCCAGTATCCCACACCCATTCCTTCGTCCCAGAATCCATGTCCGGCATAGAAGATCAAGAGGTTATCATCAGGATTAATTTGGGAACGGAACTTATGCAGAGTACCAATAATATCGGCTTTTGTAGGATTCTTAAGCAGAATTACATTTTCTTTCTCAAAATTATACTCCTCTGTCAGTGTTTTATAGAGTTCAGTTGCATCATTTATTGGCTCTGACAATTCCATTATACCAGGATCATCATAGCTTTCGTTGCCAATAAGGAGAGCAAAATTACGGGCGGCATGCAGGTTGTACTCAATTGTAACACTGCTGCTTATTGTGTCATCTTCAGCATATAGGTCTATTCGGACCTCGTTAAATCCCAACCTGAGTCCGATATATTCATCGAGCTGAAAGGCGCAGTCTCCCGAGCCTGTTATTTTATTTTCCAGATAACCGTTGATAAATGAATCGTCCCGGTAAATTACCAGCTTCTTAATGGGTGCGCTGGCTTTAATACATGCTTTAAGATTAAACTTGTCATTGGCAGTCAGAACAGTTGAAGAGGAAGGCTGGGTAATTTCAATACTATAGTTGTTACTAATTACGGGGGGAGCTTCACTATCCGATGCTCTTTCGGATTCAGGGTTTGAAATAATCTGTGTTGATCTTTCCGAAAGGAATTGTATTATAGTATTATTCAGAGCTACATCGGCAGCCACTATCCTGATATTATTCATTCCAAAAGCCTGCGGAACTTCAGCAAAGAACTCTCCCTCTGCTGAAACTGCAGCTTCAATACCATTAACCATTACAGCAAAAACACCACCCTGATCTTCAACCTTCCCCTTTACAATCAGTGTCCTTGTATCTGATTTAATAAGTGAGTCTCTGTTTAAAACGGGCGATTCAAGAAAAATTAATGGTGGTACATCATCAGTCTGAGATCTGCTTTGATCCTTGAATTGTTTCAGGTCTGCACCCGACTTTGAAATATTTAATTTAATTACACCTGATTTGCCTTCAGATACCTGCGCATGCAGTATGATGCCTGATATTAACAACAAGCCAATTAGAAAACTTTTTTTCATATCTAAATAGTTGATAAACACTAAAACCTTATCCCAATTCCCAAAGAAATATAGGAGAGGGGAGAGATAGCCATCCAATCACCTTCTTTTTCGACCGGTCCCGGGTCAATATGGGTCCCAATTAATGTAACAGATACCATATTTATGTCGAAGGTTAAGCCGACGGCCGGTCCAAATAATTTTTCCTGTTGGTAGGGTGTATCCATAGCATCCGGAACCAAAAACAATAATCGGGTTCTTTGAAACCCTGCCATAGCATGCATCTGGAAAGTGTTATAATTTACCACCCTTTTTGTTAAAAGGAAAGTTGTTGGTACTACTGCCTTGTCTTCAAGATACTCTTCCAGAGTGATGTTGACACCTATCTGAATCGGAACATCTTTGTCTGTAGCATACTTCCCATACTGGACTATCATTGCAGCACCAAAACTTCCCATCACACCAATCATTAAGCCCGGTTTGGGACCAGGGACTTCAATTGCTGAACCGATATGAATCCATTTTTTTGACCACCTGTTTGTAATTTCAATGTTTTTCGCGGATGGAGGTAGGGCATTATTATCTTTTTTAAGCTCTGCCCTGATGATAAATTCGGCAGAAGTCAGTTGATCTACATCCTTAAGAACATCCCATATAACAAAATATTCAGATTTACCCCCCTGTACATTATCCCCCGTATCTCCTGAAACACTCCTTATTTCCGTGTTTAGTCCGCCGTTTATTGAGCATAAAACTCTTACCCTGTAGACCTCGCCTGGTTTTGAATCGAGTATTTGATATCCGATCTTTATAAAATCTCCGGTTTGTTCTACTTTAATACTGTCTACTTTCTGTGCCTGAAGCAATGTTGTAAGGCCCAGAAAGATGATAAAGAAAGTTTGTTTTCTCATATTTTGTCGATGATCAGGTTATAGGTTTTCTAACTTATCCAGGTAATGCAATAATGAAATTAAAACATTTTTTTGCGGTTTATGAGAATTAAGGAAATTTACTCTTTGCCGTATGCCAAGGTAGAAAATAAAAGTTGAATATTTGCTTCGGAAACCTAAATATAATTTAGCATAGAAGTGAATATTTTTTCGTTTTAAAGTTGCTTTCCGGTAAGCAGTTTTAACATATTTCCCATCATTTTTTGTTTGCTTACCTTGTCACTTAATATGCCCAGATACAACATCGCAGCATTCCTGGGAGGGATCGTTTTTTTAGTTTTTTCCATCAGTTTCAGCGCCTCTGTTTTAC
>CAZWLP010000103.1:0-6800 GCA_964634565.1 uncultured Rikenellaceae bacterium
TTGAATTTATATCCAGCGTTTCGTCAAACAGCTCTTTCTCATACATAGATTAAAGATTGCTGTTAGTTCTCCCAGTTTCCTGCGTTATTGTTGGGTTCGGTAAGATTACCAACTCTCATACCCGGGAATCCGGTAATTCTTTTACGAAGAGCGTTATAGTTAATAATAAGCTGCTTATCAAGTCCTTTCAGGAAAATATCATTAAGAACTGATGCTTCGAATACTTGTACCATAACCATTGATCCTGTCTGAACCTTGGCTGCCCCCATCTCAAACTCAGTGTCGCCGCAGAAAGGAACATATCTTAGTGAGTCTACTGCAAAGCCTTCGTTAAATATTGAGTCGAGAACAGATGTATACGAAGTATCTCTTACGATAAGTCCTCTTTTAAGAGCTTCTCTTTCACTCCTGATTCCCTGTTCCATCATTTCGTCAGTAAGACTTCCTTCTTTGTAAATCAGAGGGAAAGAATCATTTTCAACAAAACTAATAAGGGTGTCAAAACTTCCTGTGTACCTTCCATATTTTGACTTAAAAGCTACCTGAGCTGTTCTTACATCTATTAAGCGCTCTTTAATAGCATTTTCCCTGAGATATCTTTCTTTATTAAATCGGATAGGGTTCATGATACTTTCAACAAGCATGTAACCAAGTACAATAATTGCTACAAACAGCAGAATCTTTACAATGGTGTTCATTTCTTTATTATTAGTAAATAAGTATTTTTGTGTATTCATGCAAAATTAAAAAAATAAATTGAATACCAAACCGCAAACACGCTTTTTGAACTAAATGTTAAAAACACATATTGAAAGTATACTGGTTGATAATCTGGGACATACGCCAACAGATGACCAATTAGCTGCAATAGGTACATTATCAGCATATGTTTTAGAAAATAATAATGATAATATTTTTCTTCTAAGCGGGTATGCCGGTACAGGTAAAACTACTCTGATAAAGGCTCTTGTAAAGACTCTTTCGGGTTTCAATTTAAATACGGTCCTGCTGGCTCCTACGGGAAGGGCGGCGAAAATATTATCATCTTATTCCGGAAAAGAAGCATTTACCATTCACAAACATATCTATCGGCAAAAAAGCTCAAAAGATGGTATGGGTCGTTTTGATCTTGACAGGAACAAGCTTAAGGATGCCTTTTTTATTGTTGATGAATCTTCGATGATAGCAAATGGGAGTACTGAGAATTCAATATTTGGTTCGGGGAGATTGCTTGATGACCTTGTAGAATTTGTTTATTCAGGTCGTGATTGTAAGCTTATCATTGTTGGTGATACAGCTCAGCTACCTCCTGTTGGTTCGGAGCTCAGTCCTGCTTTAAGCCCTGCGGATGTTGGTATGTATGGATTTGGGGTCAGAACGGCCAATCTTAAGGAGGTTGTAAGACAATCTGAGGAGTCGGGAATACTTATGAATGCCACAATGATAAGAAAATGGATTGGAGAGGGGATGATTGATATTCCTAAATTCCGGATCTCCGGGTTTGATGATATCAAACGTCTCTCAGGGGAATTTCTGCTAGAAGAACTGGAAACTGCCTACTCCTTAAGTGGCTTTGACGAAACTATTATAGTAGTAAATTCAAATAAGCTTGCAAATAAGTATAACCAGGGGATAAGGAACAGAGTTTTATTTAAAGAAGATGATATTAGCTCAGGCGACCAGATTATGATTGTTAAGAACAACTATTACTGGACTGAGGACGAGGATGATATAGAGTTTATAGCAAATGGGGATATTGCCAGGATCAAAAAAATTATTAGCAGGGAAGAGAGGTATGGATATAAATTTGCAGATATGATACTTGAGTTTGGTGATTACAATATAGATCTTGAAGTGAAGGTGTTACTTGATACTCTCTGGACTGATAAGGCCTCGTTAAGCTCAGAGCAAAACAGGGAATTGTTTCAGAGCGTGCATAATGATTATGCTCATCTTAAGACTAAAAAGAAACAATACGATGGTGTTAAGAGTGATCCTTTCTTTAATGCTATGCAGATTAAATTCGCTTATGCTGTAACATGCCATAAGGCCCAGGGAGGTCAGTGGGAGAGAGTTTTTATTGATCAGGGAATGTTTAATCATAAGGATGCCACAATTGATTACCTGAGATGGTTATATACAGCCGTTACAAGGAGTACCGACAGGCTTTATCTTGTGAACTTTGCTTCACGCTCATTCGAAGATTCTGAAGATTAAAACCAGGATAATAAATATATTAATATGAAATCATACAAAAAGGAACTGTGGTTTGATACCAATAGCAGACGTCAGCTAATAAATATTACTCCCGATGTAGATAGTTGTCTGGCTGAAAGTGGTATAAAGGAAGGCTTGGTGCTGGTAAATGCCATGCATATTACAAGCAGCGTTTTTATCAATGATGATGAAAGCGGTCTTCATCATGATTACGAAGTGTGGCTTGAGAAACTTGCTCCTGAGAAGCCTTATTCCCAATATAAACACAATGGTTTTGAGGACAACGCCGATGCTCATTTAAAACGTACAATTATGGGACGAGAGGTTGTTGTGGCTGTTACAGAAGGAAGGCTGGATTTCGGTCCATGGGAGCAAATTTTCTATGGTGAATTTGATGGTAAAAGAAGAAAGAGGGTGCTGGTTAAAATAATTGGGGAATAGTAATGTTTAAGGTTAAGTAGGATTGAGAACTTCGCACTCCGAACTTATATTTTCATATCCGAAATTATATTATCAATTCTTTTATCCAGCTCTGCCACTTTTGAAAGGAAGTTATCCACTGATGGCAGATCTGCATTAACACTGAAATAATATTTTATTTTTGGCTCTGTCCCCGAAGGACGAACTGATATTTTCGAACCGTCCTCGAGGAAGAATTGCAGCACGTTTGACTTTTCGAGGCCCAGATCGTAAACTTCACCATTAAGCATATCGCGTCCTTTCCCGCTCAGGTAATCGTTTATTTTTACAATTTTTGAGTTATTTATAGACTCTGGTGGATTATTACGGTAAGCTTTCATCAGGTTTTCAATCTCCGTAGCACCATCAACGCCCTTTCTGACAATGTATTTTAGTCTTTCCCTGTACAGGCCATATTCTTGGTATATGTCGATTAGAAGCATATAAAGTGATTTACCAAGAGACCTGGCATATGCACATACTTCGGCCATCATTGAGCAAGACACTACACCGTCCTTATCCCGTACATAATCTCCGGGAAGGTAACCGAAACTTTCCTCTCCGCCACCAATATATTTTAAGCCTTCCTTTTCAAGTTCCTTCATCAGGCTGGCAAAGTATTTAAATCCCGTAAGAACGTTAAAACACTTTACATTATTTTTTTCCGCGATTTCGTCGAAGAGCTGCGATGTAACGATAGTCTTTATTATATAATAGCTGTCTTTCAGGAGACCTTTTTCTTTTAGCTGCGTTATAATATACCATGTCAGAAGAACGCCTGTCTGGTTTCCATTCAGAAGCAGATATTCTCCGTTAAGGTCTTTTACCGCTGCACCAATTCGGTCAGCATCGGGGTCGGTAGCCATTACCAGTTCAGCGTTTGTTTCCTTTGCCTTTGCAATAGCCATCTCAAAAGCTGCAGGTTCTTCAGGGTTGGGCGATGCAACGGTAGAGAAGTTACCGTCAATTACATCCTGTTCGGGGACATTGATAATATTTCTGAACCCGAATGCCCGGAGAGAGCTGGGTACCTGGTATACACCTGTTCCGTGTATTGGAGTATATACTATAGGAATATCAGAGTATTCTTTAATAATATTGGGGTTAAGCGAGTACTGTGTTCCTGCATCTATAAACTTTTCATCCATTGATCTGTCAAGAATTTCGATCAGATCTTTGTTGGGTTTAAATTTTATATCAGCAATATTCAGTGCCCTTACTTCATCAATAATATTTGTATCGTGAGGAGATGTAACCTGTCCGCCATCATCCCAGTAGGCCTTATACCCGTTATACTCCGGCGGATTATGTGAAGCGGTAATAATTACACCACTTTTACATCCCAGGTGTCTTATGGCGAAAGATAATTCAGGAGTGGGTCGCAGATCTTCGAATAAGAATACGCCAATCCCATTTGATGAGAAAATTTCAGCTGTTATTTCGGCAAATTTCCTGCTATTATGCCTGCAATCATGACCGATGGCGACCTTTATTTCCTCGCCTGAAAATGCTTTGTTAAGATAATTGGAAAGACCCTGGGTAGCCAGACCCAGTGTATATCTGTTCATTCTGTTTGTACCTGCACCCATTATCCCTCGTAGTCCGCCGGTACCAAACTCCAGGTCCTTATAAAATGAATCAATAAGTTCTTTTTCGTCTCCCTTAAGTAATCTTTCAACTTCTCTTCTTGTATCTTTATCAAAATCATCAGTGAGCCAGCTTCTAGCTCTGGTTCTGATTTCTGTAATCCTAATTTTGCTCATTTTAATCTATCAATTTTAAACACTTCTTCAGACTCTGTTTCCACTTGGGGATTTCCAGTCCGTATATTTTTTTTATCTTTTCCTTCCTTAATACAGAATATGCCGGTCTATAGGCTTTAGTGTGATATTCTTCTGTTGAAATCGGGTTAATCTTTACATCCAGTTGTTTCTCCTTTTTGATTGCTTTGGCAAACTTATACCAGGAACACGATCCTTCGTTTGAGTAATGATATATACCTGGTATAAAATCAGCAGTGCCTTTTTCAATTTTTTCTATTATCGTAAGTATGGCTTCTGCAAGGTCGCCTGCATATGTAGGGGAGCCTTCCTGATCGTAAACTACGTTTAATTCTTCCCGTTCATCAGCCAGCCTGATTATTGTTTTAACAAAGTTCTTACCAAAAGATGAATATAGCCATGAAGTTCTTATTACCATTGAATGAGGATAATTCAGCGCATTTAGCTCTCCGTGATATTTAGACTTGCTGTAGACCGATACGGGATGGGGAGTTTCGTCTTCATTCATAGGCTGATTATCCAGTCCGCCAAGGACATAATCTGTCGAGATATGAAATAGCTTGCAATCTGTACCTTCAATTGCTCCCGTAATGTTTTTTACCGACGTGGCATTAATCATCATTGCTGTTTCAGGTTCATCCTCCGCTTTGTCGACAGCTGTATAACCGGCACAATTTATTAAATATAAAGGTCGGTTTAAGCTGATATAGGAATTTAAGGCATCCTGATCTCTTATATCCAGTTCTTCAATATCTGAAAACAGAAAATCGAGACTGTCAATAATTGATGCTGCCTTTTTAATCTCCGATCCCAGCTGGCCCTTTGATCCTGTTACTAATACTTTCGGTTTCATTAAATTAAAAATTCATTTCTGCATTTAAGAAAGCAGGATTTTTCCTGTCTTTATCACTTACAATTTCCAGATCTTTTTTTATTTTCCAGTCTATATTTAACTGTGGGTCGTTAAAAATAATGCCTCTTTCGTGTTCCGGACTGTAAAGATTATCACACTTATAAAGAATAATGGCATTATCGCTCAGCACTGAAAAACCGTGAGCAAAACCTCTGGGAATAAAAAGCTGTAATTTACCTGTTGAATCAAGTTCAGTGCCGAACCACTTCCCAAAGGTAGAAGAGTTTTTTCTCAGATCAACAGCGACATCGAATATCTTACCCTTAATTACCCTTATAAGTTTAGCCTGAGCCATATGTCCTGTCTGGTAGTGTAAACCGCGTATCACGTTGCCTGCTGAAGAAGATTCATTATCCTGAACAGGACTGAAAATAATGCCGAGATCTGAAAATTTCTCCTGGTTATAACTTTCAAAAAAGTATCCTCTCTGATCTTCAAAAAGATCAGGCTTAATCATTACCAGTCCACTAAAATCAGTAGTAATAAGTTTCATTTATCAAATTCTATTAATCTCTCCTTAAATAATTCTGATCTCTTCATCGGCCAGTCTTTTAAGGTATTCTCCGTATTGACTTTTACCGAAGGAAGCTGCAAGTTTTATTAGCTGCCTGCGATCGATAAATCCCCTCTTATATGCTATTTCCTCAATGCATGAGGCTTTTAGTCCCTGTCTTTGTTCGAGTGTTGCTATAAAATTAGATGCCTGTAATAAACTGTCGTTTGTTCCTGTATCAAGCCACGCCATTCCTCTTCCAAGAAGTTTAACTTCCAGTTTACCCTCAGCAAGGTAGAGCTTGTTAAGGTCAGTGATTTCCAGTTCTCCCCTTGCCGATGGTTTAAGTGATTTAGCTTTCTGTACCACATCGTTGCCGTAAAAATAAAGACCTGTAACAGCGTAATTAGACTTGGGTGAGACAGGTTTCTCTTCTATGCTAACCGCCTTTCGGTTGGAATCAAATTCTACAACCCCATATCTTTCAGGATCCGTAACATAATAGCCAAATACGCATGCACCTTCATTAAGCTCAGATGTTTTAAGCATAATCTCTCCCAGGCCCTGGCCATAAAAGATATTATCTCCCAGGATCATACATACTGAATCGTTACCAATAAATTCTTCGCCGATAAGAAATGCCTGTGCAAGTCCTTCCGGATCGGGTTGAATAGCATAGGTGAAATTCAAACCAAGTTCTTTACCATCCTCAAGAAGATCTTCGAACACACCTATATCCCTGGGGGTGGAAATTATTAGGATATCTTTTATCCCTGCCAGCATAAGCACTGAAAGAGGATAGTATATCATCGGTTTATCATATACCGGAAGAATCTGTTTTGATATTGCTTTTGTTACGGGGTGCAATCTTGAGCCAGAGCCGCCTGCGAGAATAATTCCTTTCATACTGTATTCTTATTCTGTTCTATTTTTTAAT
>CAZWLP010000104.1:0-6788 GCA_964634565.1 uncultured Rikenellaceae bacterium
GATACATACTGGAGCTTTAAGCACGCCATAAAGTTTATTTCAAAGAAATCGGCCAGCCTGCCGCTTGGCCTGATAACCTTATCAGCGATGTTACCCGAAGATTGGGAGAAGAAAGTTATAGATATGAATATTGAAGCCCTGAAAAAAAATGATATAATGTGGGCAGATTATGTTTATATCACTGCTATGACAGTGCAGGTGGAGTCGGCCGATGAGGTGATAAGACAGGTTCAGCACCTGGGAAAAAAGGTTGTTGCAGGCGGGCCGCATTTTACAGGTAATCCCGAAAATTACAATCATGTTGAGCACCTGATCCTTAATGAAGCCGAGATAACCTTTCCCCGCTTTTTGGAGGGACTGGAAGAGAACTGGCCAATGAGGATTTACAGAACAGATGAGTTTGCCGATATGAGTACTTCACCTGTTCCTGATTACCATCTTCTTAACTGGAAAAAATATGCCTCACTCTCCATCCAGTATTCACGTGGTTGTCCTCACGATTGTGAGTTCTGCGAAATTACAGCCCTGCTGGGCAGAAAGGTAAGAACCAAAGAATCGTCACAGATAATGCTAGAACTGGATAATATATATAAAACAGGCTACCGGGGAGGAATATTTTTTGTTGATGATAACTTTATAGGAAACAAAAGGAAACTAAAACGCGACCTGCTTCCAAGAATGATTCAATGGAATAAGATCCATAACAGGCCATTTACATTCAATACCGAAGCTTCTATTGATCTGGCTGATGATACAGAATTAATGGAGATGATGACTAAAGCAGGTTTTATTCAGGTTTTTGTAGGCATCGAAACGCCCGATGAAGATAGTCTGAGAGAATGTAATAAGCGCCTTAATATAGAAAGGAACCTGGTCGATAGTGTTAAGCTTATTCAGAACTACGGTATTGAGGTTACGGCAGGTTTTATAGTAGGTTTTGATAACGATAAAAGTAATATTTTCAAAAAGCAGGTGGAATTTATAGAAAAGAGTGGAATAATTACAGCCATGGTTGGTTTACTTAATGCCCCCAACAGAACAAAGCTATACAGGAGGTTGTCGGAGGAAGGAAGAATTATAGGGACCAATGATGGGAACAACACAAGCGACATTATGAACTTTGTGCCGGTAATGGACAAGGAAACTTTGGTTAAAGGTTATCATTCCATACTTGAAAGTATATATTCTGCAAAGTCCTATACCAGGAGGGTGATATCATTTATTAAGGATTATACTCCACGAATGGAACGCCGGCCGGGTGTTACCTTCGAGAAAATTGGTGCGCTTGTCAAATCAATCTGGATACTTGGTATCGTAAACCGCGACAGGAAAAGCTTCTGGAAACTTCTCTTCTGGAGCCTCTTTAACCGGCCGGAGATGCTTACACATGCGGTTACCTACCATATTTATGGTTACCACTTCCGTAAGGTATTTGGGATAAGAAGTGCCTGAGGAATTATAGAGGCATAGGGCGAAGAGCTAAGGAAGACGCAAGGCTCAAGAGGCAAGACACAAGCCCTGTTTCCGGTTTCCGGTTTCCATAATAATATCTAACTTAGCTTTTATAAAACCAATCTATACTGTTACTGTTGTTCAGAAGTCTGATCTTTTCAAATAAATACATAAGAATTTTAGCATTCTTTGTGCTCTGTATACTATTTAATACAGGAGTGTACGGACAGCTAAGTCCATTTAAGAGATACACTGTTGCTGATGGACTTACTGAGAACAGGGTAATGAACATATATGAAGACAGCAGGGGCTTCCTCTGGCTATTATCAAAAAACGGATTAACAAGGTATGATGGAGTGGAAATGATCCCTTATACTATTAAGGAAGGATTACCTGATATCAGACCTGAATCAATATTTGAGGACAAAAATCAGAATATCTGGGTTAATACAGCTAAGGGACTGGCAAAGTACGATGGCTACAGGTTTAAGCCCTTTTCGCTACCGGAAGAAAGAAAGTATAATGAGCTGTCGGTAAGCTGTTGCATGGATAACACCGGCTCAATATTTCTTCACGCAATAGATACATCAGGTAAAAACACTCTTCTGCAATTTAACAATGGCAGGTACGATGAGCTTAAGACAGATCACCCCGCCTTTGCAGAAGGCCAGCTCAAACAGATGATCTACAGTAACTTATTAGAGGGCATTGTATTAATCCTTGATAAAACTGCATACCTGCTTTCAGATGATTCATTAACTATCTTATTAAACTACGATGGTATACTATTTAGTGAAATAGATTCTGTTCTGTACGCTTATAACAGCGATAAAAAATATTTTCGCTACAACAATGGCAGGCTCAACCCGATTAAAACTGATCAATATTATACTGCCCTCGGCAGTCCACGTTTAATCAGAGCAAAAGAAAATACATGGATTGAATTATATTCTCCGGCAAAAGGAAAAACAATTAAATGGACCGGCGCATTTATTAACAAATCTATAAGAGATTCAAGGGGTGTTGTCTGGCTGGGAACTGAAGACGGCTTTTACAAACTTCTGTCGGATGAATTATGCCTGTTCGATAATGAATGTGGAATTCCACCGAATATATGGTCTATAGTTGAAGATGGCTCCGGAGATATATGGTTTACTTCAATAAAGGGCTTAATAAAAAGATACGATGGTAGTACCTTCACCGATATGACCTACCTGCTGCCCGAAGGAATAAAAGAGTTCACCCTGGGAAGCAAAAGGATGTTATCCGGCAATATATGGTTTACCACATACGAAGGTATACTCGAATGGGACGGTAAGAGTTTCAGTCAGCTTCACCTTACAGACGGACAGGTTGAATATATTTATGAGGACAATAAGGATGGAACTTTGATGTTTGGCAGCGCAGAAGGTCTGACACTTATCAGAGGAAATGACACTGTCCTTTACAAGGAGATGAAGCCGACCAATAAGGGCTTTGTAAGAGATATCTGTAAAATTAACCCTGGAGAATACATTCTGGTTACACAAAAAGCATCCTATATCTTTGATGGTATAGACTTTAAGAAAATATCAGGTGATCCTGATGCTGATATTAACCCTGTATCGGTAGAAACAGATAAGAAAGGCAGGGTTTGGTTAGGGGGAGATGGAGGACTTTTTATTCTCGACTACGATAATAATAATTTATTCCCGGCCTTAGCAAAGGCAGATAATCATCCCGTCAGAGCAATAAAGAACATTAACTCGTCTGAAATAATAGCAGGACGGTTCGGTGACTTTATTATTATAAATACCGACAGTCTTGATGCTTCAGGAAGGTTTCCATACAGAAAATATAACGAATCTGACGGCTTCTTAAGCTCAGGATTTATTCAGAATGGTATTACCGCCGACAGCAAGGGTAATTTCTGGCTTATAGGTAATGAAAGGGTTTTAAGATATACGCCTGGAAACTCAAATAAGGAAACAACTAATCCCCTGATCTATTTAACAGACTTAGAAACACTTAATCAAACAGGTGAGTGGGTAAGAAAGCAAAGGTTTTCTCCCTATCAAACAGACAGCATACCACTTATTGATTTAGATTATACCGAGAACAATATCAGGTTAAATTTTATAAGTATCTCGAATGAAACCAGTGAAAATATAAGATACCGTTACAGGGTATCGGGAAGAAAAGGCTCGTGGTCGGCCCCCTTTAAAGAGCGTTCAGTAATAATACCTGCAATTAAACCGGGCAAACACACTGTTTCAATAGAAGTTTATAATACTACTTCGACCGGCATGGCACGGCTTAAAGATATACATCTGAATATAATACCTGCTTTCTGGCAGACAAAGATCTTTATAACGGGCTCGGCCATATTACTTATTATTATTACATACATTATTTCCAGGACCATTATTCACAGGATCAACAGGAAGAAGAGTGAAAAGACAAAGCTTATAAGGGAGCATTATCAGCTTCAGATGGGCAATTTTATACAGCAGTTCGATCCTCATTTCACCTTTAATGTTTTAAATTCTCTGTCTGTGATGTACAGGAATAACAATGAAGAACTGGCTGATGAATACCTTATTAAATTCTCAAATCTTCTCAGAAATGTGATAAGCGAAAATGCTTACACAAGGACACTTGGCAATGAATTAAGCTTTATTGAGGATTACTGCGATATGCAAAGAATCAGGATGGGCGACAGGCTTAAATTCAGCATAGATATTGAAGATCAGTCGCTGCTTGAAACGATTGTTCCGAGAATGCTAATCCACAACTTCGTTGAAAATTCAATTAAATGGGGTATAGGACCCAGGAAAAAAGGCGGCAAATTATTGATAGAGATATTTAGCAATGGAGGCACAACGATATGTATTAGTGATGATGGGATAGGCCGGGAGGCTGCTACCAGGCTTGATATAAAGGGAACAGGTAAGGGTATGGCCATTACTAAATCATTAATTGAAATATTAAATGCAAACAACAGGAATAAAATCAGCCTTAATATCGAAGATTTGACTGCAGAAAATAGTATTTCGGCCGGAACGAAGGTTACCATTACCATTCCACAAAATTTCAATTACTTTAATAAAGACTGATTATCGCAATTTTCGGCAAAGAGCTTTGCCATTACCTGCAATATATTTATTTTTTTGACCGGTTTTTCTTACATATTCTGAACCATCTTAAATAATTAAATATTTACTTTGTACCGTCCTTAAACCAACAATGTAATGCACTTATATTTTATTGATTTTAACTGGTTTGATATAGTTATACTTCCCCTGATGATATTTTTTGCACGGATAATGGACGTCTCTATCGGGACAGTCAGGATTATCCTTGTTGCCAAGGGATATAAGAAAATTGCTCCCATCGCAGGCTTCTTTGAGGTGCTGATATGGATTATTGCCATTACAAGGATAGTTGAAAATCTGGATAACTGGATCTGCTATATAGCCTATGCCGGAGGATTTGCAACGGGTAATTTTGTTGGAATGATTATCGAAGAGCGCCTTGCCCTGGGCTATGAGATGGTAAGGATTATTACAAAAAAAGAAGCCGATGATCTTATTGACAAATTACGTAAAAAGGGATACGGAACTACTTCAGTTGATGCAAAGGGCAATCTTGGTGATGTTGCGGTAATATATGTTATTGTCAGCAGGAAGAAGCTTAAGCAGGTAATTGATCTGATATCCAAATTTAATCCTCACGCACTCTATACTATCGAAGATATCAGGTATGTTAGCAAGGATGTTTTTTTCTCTACCTCCATTCTGAAGAAGAAGTAAAATTATTCCTCTTCCGAACTTTCCTGTTTTTCTAATCTGCCACTTTTACTATCTTCTTAACATATACCTTATTGGCCGACCTGATTCTAAGGTAATATATCCCCGGTGGTAAATCAAGCCCCTCTCTGATGGTAATATAGCCCGATGGCTTATCGACCTTTTGAACAGACATTAATTTCCCAAAGATATCAAGTATTGCTACCTCCTCAACCATGAAATTATTATCCACATAAAGAGTAATATGCTCTGTAAAAGGATTGGGATATATCTTTAAATCAGTCTCGTCCAACTCATTAATACTGTTAGGGCCGGACCATTCTGCACGTATAGAATAAGCTACTCCATTCAATACTTCAAGATTACTAATATATTCAAAATATTCAGAGCTCTCCATGGCGGTAACTGTTGTATTACATTCCACACTAACATAGTAAGTTCCTTCCGGTAAATTATATAATACCATCTCCTTATTCGCACCTTCAGTTATATCCTTATAAAGAGCATTACTGTTAAAGGCAAAGTCGCCGGGGTTTACATACAGGAAGAGATCGTATCTGTCATCTCCTGAAACAGATAAGGTAAGTGATGTTGTTTCTTCAGGAAGGTTAACAATAAAATGGTGATATTGCCTGTCGCCTATTTTAGTATAAGCAGGATCATTATCTTCGGTTGATTTGTCCATTATCCTGGTCCTGCGATTACTCAATTCAGATTTAATATGATTTTCGCCCACTCCTTCCAATGCATATTGAAGGATAGCAGACATAAGATCCAGGCGTTCACCGCTGCTGATGCCTTCAGGATGAGAGCCGGTAACAACAAGCCTGCCCTCTTCGGAATTACCTCCATCCTTATAGGCCCAGACACTGGCATTCAGGTGCATCTGGGCTGAGGACGGATAATCATAACGGGCAAGAATTTCAGTACCAGTCGGCATATTAGGTTCGTAAGCATAGCAACCACCATTATGGTATACATCTCTAACATAATTGTCGCCACCAAAATCATAATATTGTAATAAAGGTGAATCCTCAATAATAAAATGGCCGGTACGAATGTCGCTTTGCCCCGTCGAACATGCGTAGCCGGGCCATAGATGATAATATCCGACTCTGCTACTACCGCTTGATAACTCAGTTGATGTACCGAGAGAGCTGATAAATGCACCCGCACAGCTGCCAGTATATGAGCCTCCATTATTAAAGTAAGTTCTTATTATCTGCCTGCCACTTTCACCCAATGATTCTCCATGTGATGTTGCCGATCCTCCATTTGTGTATATTACTCTGAACCGGGGCTCACCATCAGGGTAAAGAAGTGCCCCGTTGGCATCGTAATCATTCGAAATCATTACTGACGATTGAACAGTGATATAACTGGTTGCGATATATTCCATAGAGAGCCCAAGCGAATCAGCAGCGGGCAGACTTGTTCTGCTTGTAAGGTTTACACCTCCGTCCATAAACAAGTCCTTATAAAATCCTTCTGTCCTGGTCTGACAGAAAACACTATTAGAAAGCAATACTGACGACAGTACTGCAATTA
>CAZWLP010000105.1:0-6608 GCA_964634565.1 uncultured Rikenellaceae bacterium
AAGAGGTAAAGAAATCAACAGATTACCTGAGGAGTATGGAACAGGTTTTCTCCGGCATAGATGAGCTCGACAATCCCATACTAATGAAGGTGTATCTGCAATAAAAACAATCTAGAGTCTCCCTTAGCAACTGTACATATGAATGTAAAAAACGCACTCTCGAAATCAACTTTCCTGCTTTCTCTCGTATTTATGGTCAATAACGGATGTAAGCAGAGCCTGCCAGATGAGCAGTTCAACCTGGATATCTCGTCACTTCAGGCCAAAGAATGTAGGTTTGATGAAGTTTTATCACTGAAGAAAATATTGATTCTGGAAGAAACAACGAATAGCCTCTTGTCGGATATAGTTCATATAAAAGTACATAAAAATAATATTTATATATCAGATAATCAACACGTAGTGATATACAGATTCTCGGAGAATGGTAAATTTCTGAATAGTATCGGGAAGCAGGGCAGGGGGCCGGGTGAACTGCTCACTGTTCTCGACTTTCAGGTTGAAGAGAGCACTATCTGGGCAATGGATCTTTATAAGTTCGTGGTATATGATCATGTAGGGCATTTCTTGCGTGAGTATGCAAAACCGGTAATCTCCTTTGACTTTATACAGGACAGGGATAATAATTTGCTTATCTATAATACCAGCAGTTCAAAGTGGCCTCAGATCATAATTAAGGACTCACTTTTTAAAACAACCCAATCCTTCTCGCCAATGCATTACAATCAACGGATAATGCCGGCCGCTGGGCGGAGTTATTTATTCAATGACAATAAGGATATTTTTCTGACATATCCGTTTTCAGATACTATCTACAGGATATCAGATACTACCGCAACACCGTTTTTCATTTTTGGCTTTGGCGAGAAAAGACTGAAGGACTATAATTCACTTTACAGTGGAAACTTCGACGGTGATCTGTCAAAGTACATTTACTCAGTTAAGGATTTCATTACAGAGGATTACCTCGTAAGCACGATTGCTGTCGGTGATAAGACACAGCTGTTAATCCTCGAAAGGAGAAGCGGGAAAACTAGATTAATAGATACTATTACCGACGGGCCTGATTTAATAAATAAATCAAGTCTGCTTTATGTCGATGTCGAAGGCAATTGTTACTGGGGTTATAATGCTTATGCCGGTGATTCTGCATTCAAGTCAATGTTTAATGGGCGATATGCCAATGAAAACACCGCCTTGATTATAACCACAATAAAAGAATAGCCAGAGAATTAGGTATTTTCCCAAGAATGAGTTAACTAATTTAGAGATGTAAGAATTTTATCAACTTTGCTAAGCAATACCTTTTATTATTGGTCTAGCAATGCCATCTTTAAAAATCCCCTTTATTCCCCAAGAATCCCTTTATTAGATAACCTAATTTTCTTAGTTTCACAAGAAATACTTCCATATGTGAAATTCGATGAAGACCATCTCAGAGAATAACGGCTCCTGTAATCATAATTTGGGCCCGAACAGAACAAGAAGGACCGGGATTAAAATTGATTTTACTTTGATTATTCTAAAGTCAAATGCACGAGGAATGCAGTATGGAATGGGATCATACCTACGTGAATTGACATGTTCACTTCATCAATATAGAAATGTCAGAATTATTCTGGTGCACTACAATAATAAAGAAGCGAGAGAATTCTCAGTAATGAAAAAGTCAGTATTTCAGATCGAGGTGATCATTCCTGCTACGATAAATAGTCATCTGAATTGGTTGGAATATGATATGAAATACTCTTCTGCCGTTCTTAATCTGTTGGATTCTATTATTCCGACTGATAGTAAAGTTGTATTTCTCGTAAACTATATTTCAGAATATTATCTTGTCAAGCGTATAAAAGAAAGATATACACATCCTATTGTCAGTGTTGCACATTCTGCCCAATGGCAATTATTCTTTAATGTAAACAGAAAGAAATTTGAAGCTATTGGAACCGAGGCGTTGGTTAAGAAACCTGAAATTAATATTCTTCAAGAAAAAGAAACCTTCCAAACTTCAGATATGATTATTTTAGTAACAAATTATTAAGAAGGGTTTGTAGGGTATGAATGAAAATATGGGAGGGAATCCAAACTCTCCCTTAACTTGTATTGACATTAAACCGCAGAATTGATGAGAATTTGGATCTTATTCATCGTGCTTTTTATTTCATACTCTTGTAGCCCAAAGGACAAGGTTCATCTAGAATTTGATCCGAGATCTACTAATGAGAAGGCAATTAAATTGTCAGAAATCGCTGATGACATTTCATATATCATCCTTGATGATTCAGTACCGATAGGATTTATTAATAGTAATATCAGATGTATAAGCAATTCAATATTCTTCTCTGTATTAGATGTTGGAATTCTGGAATATAACCGAAAGGGGGAATTCAAAAAGAAAATTGGTAGTATTGGAAGAGGACCGGGGGAATATACTTCTTATGTTGATTTCACAGTTGATGAAAAGAGTGGTACTGTTTATATTAGGGATAGGGGTGGCATAATAATAGCCTACTCGGAGATGGGCACCTACTCAAGAAGCTTTTCCTTACCGGGAATAGCTGATCATATAAGAACGATAGAGTTAAAGGATTCCAGGATTTTTGTTTTTAACTATCTTCAGTTTGAGGGTGTAAAATATTCTTGGATTGTTCTTGATACATTGGGCAACATAATTGATAAAAAAGAAAGATCTGAGCCAATATTTACAAGCAGGTTTAGCGGAAGTTATGGAACCTATAAATATAGAGACAAATTGGCGTACTGGAATAGTTATAGTGACACAGTATTATCATTTTCCCCAGATTTAAGTACCGAGGTATCCTTGCTGATTACACCTGGTGAACACCGGCTGCCGAAGTCGGAGGTTGATGTATCTGTTTTATCTCAGTACTTGCATGTTTGGCAAATATTTGAAACAAACCGATTTTTTATTATTACCTGTACCTATAAGAAACCGTCACTTATACTAATCGAAAAGAATGGTGGGAAATCATATCGGTCTTACTTGGAGGTTGAACGTAAAGGAATAACCTCTGATATGGTTGGAGGGTTAGAGAATGATTTAGACGGTGGCACGAAATTTCTGCCAAAGGGCTATTTTGAAGAGAACGGAAGAGAATACTTAATCGGACTGGTTGAACCAGTAACTTTGGAAACTCGCATTGCAGGGAGTGAATTTAAGAACATAATTCCCAAATACCCGAAAAAAAAAGAAGAGCTGGAAAGACTGGCAGACAACCTGAAAGATACAGATAATCCGATCCTCGTTCTGGTTAGATTGAATTAATAATGATAGCAGGATTCGTTTTTTATACAGATGCCCATTATTTCTTTGATGCAAGTAAAGTAATGATTCGCGGCAAGACCCTGACAGATGACGAGTTTCCGGGTTGTTTATTGGCATCGGCATGACTCGTTGGGAATTGAGTTAAAACATAATCTTAAGCCTCATTATTGCCTTTTTTCGTACATTTAATGAGTCCTCTCAATAATCCGGGAGACACCTGATCGGATACTGTCACGATAATCATTATCCGGTTCTTGGGAGTATGCAATTAGACAAGCTGTCGCTATTCTTTATACATGTACGGAAATAACCATAAAGAGATATGAGAATATTGTGCACTCTGATAGCCTGCGGCACATTTATATTGCTGTCATGCAAAAACAAGGACTCTTCCTCATCTCTGGGAGATCCTGTAAGACTGATCAAACTTGATCTCTCCAAAGCCAGAAGCGAACCGATGAATCTGTCTGAAATCACCACGAGAATTGAATATATACCCCTCGAAAGAACTGATCAGTCGTTGATTGGGCATGTTTATGTTTTTGAGATCACTGATGACTGCTTCTGTAAGTAGCCCAATAAATCCTACAAGTTAAACTTTGTAAGTAATGTCATACCAATACAATTAGTATATTATGAAAAATCAATCGAAGTCAATCATAAAATTATTGTTTATTAATCTCCTTCTAATTAGTTGCAGTAACAATGGACCAACTGAAAATAAAACCTGGAAGGATATGCCACTTGGGGATAAGGCATCTCTTTTGGTATTTGACTTAAATGAAATGCCTGAGTTGTCAACTGTAAATTTGTCTGAGATTGGTGCTATTGTGATAGATTATATCCCTTTACAGACTACTTCACTGAGTGCCATCTCCCGGATAAATAATATCATCTTTGGTAATAGCTACTTTCTAATTTATGATTATACTAATGTCAAAATGTTCAATTATGATGGTTCGTTTGTCACTCGAGTTGGCACAAAAGGAAGAGGACCAACTGAATACATGGGTGTTGCTGATGTAGATATAAATCCGGAAAACGAATCAGTCTATATTGCAAGTGGAGAAAAATTTTTGGTCTATTCTAAAAACGGCGAATTTGTAAGGACTTTTAAAAACCCTCAAAAATCAGATAGTAAGAACTTTAGATTTACTGAGGATGGGATTCTTTGTTACTATTTCAATAATTTTGGGAATATTGTAAATAGTTACATCCTTATGGATACTATTGGAAATATTATAAAAGAATTTCCGAATCGTTATCCATGGAAAAGAAAAGCACCCGGTGTTTTTTATCAAGGGGAAAATCTATTTTATAAGTACAATAACCAACTTTTCAAGAAAGAGATTTACTGCGACACTATATTCTCATTTAAAGGCAAAGTATTTGTGCCTCATATGGTGATAGACGTTGGCAAGCGGCGTCTTACACCGGATATCAGATCAAAATTCCGGATAAATCCTGATTTCTCGGAGAAAGCTTATAAGAGTTATCTTACACCATGGAATTTATTCGAGTTCGGGGATTTTATTTATTATGAAATGATTATGGTTCTGAATGGAGCTGAAAATTTATTTTCTTTCATCGGATCAAAGAGAGACAATTTTAGAGCATTGATCGTTCCGGAACAAGGGATGAATGATGACCTTTATGGGGGGCCTAACTTCTGGCCTAGGACAATTAAAGGAGATAGTATTATTATATCATGGGTCGAAGCGATGAAGTTCAGGGAATACATTGCCTCAGATACATTCGAAAAATCAAATCCCAAGTTTCCGGAAAAGAAAGGAGATCTTGAAAATCTGGCAGACAGTCTGAAGGATACAGACAACCCGGTTCTGGTTCTGGTGAGAGTGGAAAAGTAACAAAGTGTCAGTATTTCCATTCTATAGGCAGCTTGATTCGATGGACTGCGGACCATCATGTCTTAGAATGGTAGCTAAATATTATAGTAAGAATTATTCTTTGCAGTCTCTTCGTTCAAAATCATATGTTACCCGTTCCGGAGTCTCAATGCTAGGAATCAGTAATGCTGCTGAAGATATAGGTTTACGTACTATGGGTTACCGCCTTTCCTGGGAACAACTTCGTGATGAGGTGAATTCGTACTCGGAATACTAAAATGGCTGAAAAATTAGAAATGATTGCCTATGAATAGAATTTTCTGGTTAATAATAACCTCACTGTGCCTTTTCTCCTGTAAGAATCAGGAGTTGCCGGTCTCGTACCTCAGATCTGACATGAGAATTGACCGTTTAAGTGATTCGTCATACCTGTCAGATGTGAGATCAATGGTGTTTGATCAATACTTATATGTTACAGATTATGAGCGGAATCAGATAATCAAACTTACTCCGGAAGGAGAATTGCTTGGGTATCTTGGGGCTAAGGGTAAAGGGCCGGGAGAGTTCCTTGGAGCATCAGACATCATTGTTCATGGTGATTCACTATGGGTTTACAATGATGGTAATGGTAGTTTTGAGGTTTTCAGATCAGATGGTCACCTGCAGACAATCAGGCTTCCTGATAATATAGATTACAGTGGAGGTTTCAATTTTTTCCTCTTCAGGAACAGGCTGTTCATGAGCTCGGTGTCAGAAACAAATAGTCTCTGTTCGTTTGATGTTAAAACCTCCGCTATAGAACTATTTGGTCAACCGAAGGTTTTTGATACTGATATACATACCAGGATAAGGAATCACCGGCACCTGTCTGGGACTGATTCTTGCATATTTGCTGTCTCGGATAATATGCCGGTAATTGAGAAATACAGCCATTCGGGTCAATTGCTTGAGACACTCGATTATTCAGGCATCCCGATAGTCAGAGAGAGGCTCGCTGTAATCCGTGAGAACACAACCCCAAATGGTTATACTCTACTTGTTGAGGATGTTTGTTATGATGATGGCAAACTTTATCTTCTGTTGTATGCCAATAGAGGGAACAGGATATCCTGTAGTGATATCCTGGTTATTGATGTGAGCGATAGAAATATGTCTTGCCAAAGGCTGCTCAATCTCGGAGATTCGTGGTACGGAACCATCTGTGCATCAGGTAGCAGGCTTTATGCATTTGGTAATAACGGGCTGGAACGGTTCATACTTTGATAGAAGATAAATTTGAATAGTTTCCCTTACATATTATGCCTTTCTCGTAAGTAAGTCCCTTTTTTGTTCTTGCCCCTACTTTTCCGGCTCATCTCGTACGACGACGGAAGAAATGTGGTAAGACAATCACCAAACCCTGAAATAATCCCGCTGTACTTTCCCCTGGGGTTCGCACTAATCCCGAAAAAATTGTACAGTATTCAGGGAGTTAA
>CAZWLP010000106.1:0-2736 GCA_964634565.1 uncultured Rikenellaceae bacterium
CATCCTTATTAAATATTATGGCCCGCGATGAGGTTGTTCCCTGGTCAAGAGCAAGGACATATTTTTGTTTCATAATCACAAGATACAGACAAAGGACGAAAGACAAAAGACAAAGGGCACAGGAAAACTTGGCCAAACTTTGAAAACTAGTCCAATCTTTGTAATTTATGCCTGGATAAAATGTTTAATAAAAGCTGTATTATTATGAGTAATTTCAAAAATCTCCGTGTATGGGATAAAGCAATTAATCTTGCCAAAAAAATATATTTATTAAGCGCTGATGGCGATCTTGCTAAGGATTTTGGGTTTCGTGATCAGATAAGACGATCTTCAGTTAGTATTGCCAGTAATATCGCTGAAGGTGATGAATCCGGAACAGATAAAATGGCAAACAAATTTTTTCATATAGCCAAGGGATCTTCCGCTGAACTATATACCCAGATAATAATTGCAGAAAAGATAGGCTATTTAAACTCCGAGGAGAAAGAAGATATGTTAAGCGAATGTGAATCTATTTCCGGAATGCTATATCGTCTTATTGAATCCAGGAAATAAGCAGTTCTCATTGACAAGTATTGTCGTTTTATACTACTAAGTCTAGTATCCTTTAGTCTTTTGTCCTTTGTCCTTGGTCATCCCATACTTATTAGGTCTTTTCTTATTAGAATGAATCTAAATAATAAAATTCTTCATTTTATTTAGAGGTTCCGAAAACGTTTGAAACAACCCCCTCCGGAATAAGATGCCGGGAAACATCTAACTACGCTGATTATAAATGATATATGATACAGGTTTTTGCGTATTTTTAACACTGGTTTTAAGAAATAAGTATAAAAATATTTATATATGGAGTCCAGTGTAAAATTAAAGCCGAAACTTAGCTTCTGGCAAATATGGAACATGAGTTTTGGTTTCCTGGGTATACAGTTTGGTTTTGCCCTGCAGAACGGCAACGTAAGTCGTATTTTTCAGACCCTTGGTGCTGAGATCGACCAGATTCCGATACTATGGATCGCAGCCCCTGTAACGGGTCTGATTATTCAGCCGATAATTGGTCATATGAGCGATAAGACCTGGGGCCGTATGGGGCGTCGCCGCCCTTACTTTATGCTTGGCGCCATAATGGCATCTATTGCTCTGATCTTTATGCCTAACTCACCATCTCTCTGGATCGCAGTAGGTATGCTATGGATAATGGATGCATCAATTAATATCTCGATGGAGCCCTTCAGGGCCTTTGTTGGTGATATGCTACCCGATCGCCAGAGGACACTGGGATTTACCATGCAGAGCTTCTTTATCGGCATAGGCGCCTTTGTTGCATCATGGATGCCCTATATCCTTACCAACTGGTTTAATATATCCAATACAGCTCCCCAGGGACAGATACCCGATACGGTAAAGTTTTCATTCTATGCCGGCGGCGTAGTACTTCTTATCTCGGTTCTGTATACCGTATTTTCAACTAAGGAATATTCGCCCGAAGAGCTGCGTAGCTTTGAGGATAATACCCTGCATAGCGAAGATGATGTAAGCGATAGTGTTTCGCCTGCCCCCCTTTATGTGCGCAGAGGTGTTATCTGGACCCTTATTGGCGTAGTATTGGCTTTGCCGGTAATATTTTTTGAGCTGGAGAAAGAGATTTATATTCTGGCGGGTGGATTGGCAGTATTCGGAATACTGCAGCTTCTCAGCGGACTGCTGATATCGCTGGAGAGGGATAAATCAGGCCTGGTTTCAATAATCACCGACCTGTATAGAATGCCCAAAACCATGGGGCAGCTGGCTATCGTTCAGTTCTTCTCATGGTTTGCGCTGTTCTCGATGTGGATATATACCACAGCAGCAGTAACATCAAGGATATACGGTACTTCTGATACCACGTCAGAGCTGTATAATCAGGGGGCTAACCTGGTAAGTGGCATGTTTGGCTGGTATAACCTCTTTGCTGCTGCATTCGGACTGCTGCTGCTTCCATGGCTTGCAAAAATATTTAACCGCAAAATAACTCACTCCATATCACTTGTTATTGGTGGACTGGGACTGTTATCAATATTTATTATTAAGGAGCCGGGGATGCTGATATGGTCGATGATAGGTATTGGAATGGCCTGGGCAAGCATACTGGCAATGCCATATGCCATACTTACCGGTTCTCTTCCTCAGAATAAGATGGGAGTGTATATGGGGATCTTTAATTTCTTTATCGTGATACCCCAGATTCTGGCAGCCACAATATTGGGCTTTATGGTCAGAACAGTTTTTAACCACGAATCAGTATATGCCCTGGTAGCCGGTGGAGTATCGCTTATGATAGCAGCGGTTTTGATATTGTTTGTGGATGATGTGGAAACGGGACTAAAGACTAAAGACTAAGGACAAAAGACTAAAGGGTGATTGTCATCCCGAAAGAGACCAAAGGTCGACGAGGGATCTGTAGAGGGACAAAAGACAAAAGGTTGAAATAGTTGAATATGTTGAAAAGGTTGAAAATAAAACTTATTAAACCACCTGTGCGAAGCACAGTTTCAACCACTGACTGCGAAGCAGTCATTTCAACTATTTGCGGAGCAAATATCTCAACTATTTGCGGAGCAAATATCTCAACCTTTACAGGGTGAACAGAATAAATTAGGACTGAACAAATAGGGTAAACAGAATAAGGAAAGTAAACAGTACATATAGAATGAATAAGAATCTGAAAATAGACGAGTGGAAGATAATAGAAGAAGGATT
>CAZWLP010000106.1:2836-6589 GCA_964634565.1 uncultured Rikenellaceae bacterium
ATAGAATGAATAAGAATCTGAAAATAGACGAGTGGAAGATAATAGAAGAAGGATTTGATCCTGCTTATAACCGTGCATCGGAAAGTCTGTTTTCCATTGGTAACGGCCATATGGGCCAGAGAGCTAATTTCGAAGAGTCCTATACAGGAGATACACATCAGGGAAGCTATATAGCAGGTATTTATTATCCCGATAAGACAAGGGTGGGATGGTGGAAAAACGGATACCCCGAGTATTTTGCCAAGGTGCTTAACTCACCCAGCTGGACAGGTATTTTTGTAAAGATCGAAGACGAAGAACTGGACCTTGCGCATTGTGAGATTGAGTCCTTTCGCCGTGAGCTTAACATGAAGCACGGAACACTTACCAGGACCTTTACCTGCAGGATGAAGTCCGGCATAAGGATAAGCGTCGAAGCTCTTCGTTTTATCAGCATGGCCGATTACGAAGCAGGGGCCATAAGGTATTCCCTGTCGCTGCTGGAGGGTGAAGGTGATGTGGAGATAAGGTCCTCGGTAAATGCCGATGTTGTAAATAAGGACTCAAACTACGGCGAATATTTCTGGAAAGAGATTGCCAGGAGCGCCGATAACGGTGCATCGGTAATAGTTACTTCAACGAGAAAGACAAAGTTTCATGTTGCCTTTGCAATGAGTAACACCTGTATTGTTAACGGTAATATTATAAATAAGGGAGAGAAGATAGAGAATGGAGAAAGGTATATTTCGCGCAGGTGCATAGCATCGCTGAAGAAGGGCGATAATATCACTGTTGAGAAATATGTTGCCGTACTGTCATCACAAAATCATCCCCAGGAAGACCTTGAGAGCCTGGCAATAAAAAAGGTTAACAAGATAGCTGACCGTGGATTTGAGCTTATGCTGGGAGATCATATCGATGCATGGGCAGAGAAGTGGGAAGCAAGCGATGTGCATATTGAAGGTGATGCAGCCGCCCAGCAGGGCATCAGGTTTAATATTTTTCACCTCTTTCAGACCTATACAGGCGATGACCCCAGGCTGAATATCGGGCCAAAAGGATTTACCGGAGAGAAATACGGGGGTAGCACCTACTGGGATACAGAGGCATTTGGCCTGCCTTTCTACCTTAACACCACACCCTCAGATGTGGCCCGTAACCTGCTTATTTACAGACATAATCATCTCGAAAAAGCAATAGAAAATGCCGCTAAACTGGGATTTAATAAGGGCGCTGCCCTCTATCCCATGGTGACAATGAATGGGGAGGAGTGCCATAATGAGTGGGAGATAACCTTCGAAGAGATTCATAGAAACGGAGCAATAGCCTTTGCAATAAAAAGATATATCGATCATACGGGCGACGAGGATTACCTGGCCGAATACGGACTTGAAGTACTTATCGCCATATCTCGTTTCTGGAGCCAGAGAGTAAACTTTTCAGAAAAGCGACAGCTCTATGTTATACTGGGTGTTACCGGACCTAATGAGTATGAAAATAATGTCAATAATAACTGGTACACCAATAAAATGGCTGTCTGGACCCTCGACTATACCCTTGAGTCACTTAAGAGGCTAAGGGAAAAATCAGAGTCAGACTATGCTGCGATAATTAAAAAGACAGACCTGAAGTCATCAGAGACCGACAGGTGGAAAGATATTATCGACAGGATGTACTACCCCGAAGATAAAGAAAATAAGATCTTTTTACAGCAGGACGGATATATGGATAAGGAACAGATTACATCCGACGAACTGGATCCGGCCGAACGACCGATAAACCAGAACTGGTCGTGGGACAGGATACTCAGGTCGTGCTTTATAAAACAGGCCGATGTGCTGCAGGGAATATATAACTTTGAGAACGAGTTCGATCGCGAGACAAAGAAGCGTAACTTCGACTTTTATGAACCACGTACCCTCCACGAATCATCACTCTCTCCCAGCATATACTCAATAATAGCCAGCCAGATAGGCTATGTCGACAAGGCCTATGATCTATACCTCAGGACAGCACGACTCGATATTGAGGATATTAACAGGGAAGTAAACGAAGGACTGCATATCACAAGTATGGCAGGTACATGGCTCTCTATTGTTGAGGGATTCGGAGGGATGAGGGTAAGAGATAATAAGCTGCATCTTAATCCCGTTATCCCTGACGCATGGAAGAGCTTTTCCTTTAAGATGAGGTTCAGAAATAACCTTATAGAGGTAACTACCTCTAACAGCACTGTAACAATAAATAATCTTTCTGATAATGTTATCCCGCTTGTTATTGGCAACAGGGATTACAGCGTTAAAGCACATAAAACCGAACAATTCAATACCTTATAATATGAAAAAATTATTCAGAACATCAGTAATACCTGCTCTTATTACAGCCCTTGTATTATTGTCGTCGTGTACAAACAATAAGACAATACAGGATGTAAAATCAGGTGCTCCAACTGTCAACGCCGAATGGACCAAAGATGCTGTCCTCTACGAACTTAATGTACGCCAGTTTACCGACGAAGGCACCTTTGCTGCAGCAGAAAATCATGTAGCAAGGCTTAAGGACCTGGGCGTTGATGTGATATGGTTTATGCCAGTACATCCCATCGGAGAGATCAATCGCAAGGGACCATTGGGAAGCTATTATTCGGTTGCCGACTTCAGGGATGTAAATCCCGAATTTGGTACTATGGAAGAATTTATGAGCCTGGTCGATACAATCCATAAGGCCGGGATGCACGTGATAATGGACTGGGTGCCCAATCACTCGGCATGGGATAATCCGCTTATGGAGGAACATCCTGAGTGGTATAAAAAAGATGATAAGGGAGAATTTATTTCACCCTACGACTGGACCGATGTTGTGCAGTTTGACTGGGAAAATATGGATCTTCAGGACTATATGGTTGATGCCCTGGTGTACTGGGTCAGGGATGTTGGTATAGACGGATACAGGGTCGACCATCCTCATGTTACCCCTGCCGATTTCTGGCTCAGGGCTCGTATAGAGATGGAAAAGGTAAAGCCTGTGCTTATGCTGGCCGAGAACGAGGACCGTGTTGAGTTTTTTCAGAACGGATTCGATATGAACTACTCCTGGGAGCTGCATCACCTGATGAATGAGGTGGCACAGGGTAAAAAGAAATATACCGTTCTTGATGAGGCCCTTCATAAAGACTTTGAGCACTTCCCCGCCGGTGCAATGAGGATGAGGTTTATTACCAATCACGACGAAAATTCATGGGCCGGTACCATAGAAGAAAGAATGGGCGATGCGGGCAGAGCCTTTGCCGTGTTTATGTATACCATACCGGGCACGCCGCTTATTTATAACGGACAGGAAGTTGGACTCAATAAGAGACTGAAGTTTTTTGAGAGAGATCCTATCGTATGGGACGGATCACCGCTTACAGCCTTCTATACAAAGCTTAATGCACTGAAAGCCGATAACCCGGCTCTCTATAATGGTGCATGGGGTGGAAGCTTTGAGACCATCACCATACAGGATACAAAAGATGTATACGCATATAAGAGAGAAAAGGGAGATAATGTAGTACTTACTATTATTAACTTCTCCGACGAGATGGTCTCTTTTAAGATAGATAATACACTGGTATATGGCGACTATACAGACCTGTTTACCGACGATCAGATTACAGTAGATGCCGAAACAAGCTTCGACCTGGGCAAGTGGGGCTATATTGTATTAACAAGGTAGCATTTAGTTTCATATTGATTTAGGGTAAAGAACCGCGGTTGTAATGACTGCGGTTTTTTT
>CAZWLP010000107.1:0-6315 GCA_964634565.1 uncultured Rikenellaceae bacterium
CTGAAATCTGTTTTTGCGGTAGTTATCGTACTGGATATAATATTTTACAGCAATCTATTACCTGTTATTGTAGTAATGGCCTGCCTTTCTGTTCTGTTAATACTGACCTACTTTCTGGAAGTTTATGCTCTCAGGGAATTTGCCAGAATATCAGACCCAGGACAGAGCTCAAGAGATAATCTGTCGTCAATGCTTACTTTCCTGCAGAGGAAGTCACTGCTGCCTGTTATTTCTATGGCCGCAACACAAATAATTATCTTTATATCCGGCCTGCTTTTGTATTTTTACATATTCTATGGTTATCTGAAGCCAATAAGCTTATTCAGTTTTTTTATCTTTGGAATATTATGTTTGATTGGTGTTATTACTTCACTAACAATCAATCTAAGCCAGATTAATTTTCATAAAAAGCACCTTGAAGTTTGTCTGTCAGACTTGAATGAGAATACACTGGCAATGGTGGCACATAATATTGAAGAAAAGAGAAAGCAAGACGGAACAATTAAGTTTCTGCTTGGGATAGCCGTAATTTTTGGATTTATAGTTATCCTGGTTCTTCTAAAGGCAATAATAACCTTGCCTGGTTGAGATTATAAAGTCCCGAATAGCCTGTCGCCTGCATCTCCCAGTCCGGGAACAATGTAGCCGTTTTGATTAAGCTTCTTATCGAGCGCCGCCATAAATATGTCAACATCGGGGTGGTCTCTTTCAATTCTCTTAACACCTTCAGGAGCGCCAACAATGCAAACAAGTTTAATCGACAGAGCTCCCTGGTCTTTTAATGAAGATATTGCGGCACTTGCGCTTCCACCCGTTGCAAGCATTGGGTCAACCACCATAATAGTTCCATTCTCAAAGCCAACAGGTAATTTTTCGTAGTATGGCTCTGGTTTCAGTGTGCCCTCGTTTCGTGCAATACCGATATGGCCTACACGGGCATCAGGCATAAGGTTTAATATCCCTTCTACCATACCCAGTCCGGCCCTCAGTATAGGTATAATTATTATCTCTTTTTGTAGCCTTTTCGCCCTTGTCTTTCCAAGAGGGGTTACAACAGTTATATCCTCAAGAGGGAGATCCCGGGATATTTCATAAGCCATCAGTCCGGCAATTTCATTCAGGTTCAGCCTGAAGTCACGGGTGTTTGTTTGTTTATCTCTCAGACTGCTAAGTTTGTGCTCGATTAAGGGGTGATTTAGAATATTAACCATTTTAAAAGGTATTTAATACTTAGGCTTTGATAATTATCTGTTCTGTAATTACTGTAATTTGAGACCCATAATTTTTGCAACTACCCTGTTTTTGATCTTTTCAGGGATAAGGTTTACTATGATCCAGTTATTCAGGGGTTTATTGACAACAGTGTATCGTGTCCCTGGATTCTTTTTCTCAAATATTCTGATAAGTCTTCTGGAAAAAACATCGAGGTCAAGAGAATCCCGTGGTACCAGGTCCTGCATGTACTTATGCATATTTTTAAGTGGCTCGTAATAATCTGTTTCCCTGTACTGTTCAATTGTTTCTGCTTTGTTTTTCCCCCAGATAGCTGTTTTTATATTTCCTGGTCCCACCACAATAACGTCAATGCCATACATTGTTAATTCACCACGCAGGGATTTTGACATGCCTTCAAGGGCGTGCTTGGCTGTTGCATATGGACCTACAAAGGGGAAACCTGATTTACCACTGGTGGAGCTGATCATTATTATTCTTCCTGGAGCCTTATTATTTTCCTTACCGGCCCCCAAAAGGGGAAGAAAGGCCTGTGTTACAGCCAGCTGCCCGACAACAAGCACCTCCAGGTTTTCTCTCAGCAGATTGAGAGGGATATGCATCAGGGGAGCTCCTTCGGTAGCGCCGGCGTTATTAATCAGTCCGATAAGGTTATCGTCTCCAATCATTGCTTTTACTCTGGCTGCCTCAGCTGTTATTGATTTATTATCTGTTATATCAAAAATCAGAGCTTCAAAGTTTTCTCCAAATTCATTTTTTAGCCGGTCTGCATCTTCCTGCTTTCTGACACTCCCAAACACCATGTAACCTTTATTAATAAACTCTTTGGTGGCTCCATAGCCAATCCCGCTTGATACACCTGTAATTACTATATTCTTCATTTGATTCAGGATTTTTGATTCTGGATTTTACTTTGAGATCTTCTGATTATTTTTACTGTCAGAGATACAGGAAGAAGCCATGTAAAAAAAGCCATAAGCCTGTTCTTAAATACCGGTACTGATACAGTCTTTCCCTTATTCATTGCTCTGTATGCTATCGCTGCAACTTTTTCAGTGCTGTCTGCAAGCATTCCGAATTCAGGCACAGGGACATCTGATAGCCTAGCCCTTGTTTCTGAGAAACGGGTTCTGGTCAGTCCCGGACAGGCTGTAGTAATACTTACACCTGTTCCCTTTAATTCATTTGATAAGGCACGGCCAAAGGAGAGAAGGTATCCCTTTGTAGCATAATATATGTTCATAAGAGGCCCCGGTGTAAAGGCAGCCACAGAAGATATATTCATAAGCTTTCCTGATCCTCTTTTAATCATATCCCCGGATATGTGTTTTACAAGGTATGTCGGAGTAAGGACATGCAGGTATATCATGCTTTGTTCAAGCTGCCAGTCAGTGTCGCTAAACAATCCGCTTATTCCAAAGCCTGCATTATTAATAAGAACCTCAATTGGCTGGTCTTTTACCTGCTTATAAATGATTTTTCCTGCATCCGGTATTGCAAGATCCTGTACTATCGGTCTTACACTGATATTATAATCTTCTTTAATCTTATCTGCAGCAATATTAAGGTCTTCCTCTTTTTTGTCGACAAGAATAAGATTGTATCCGTCGCGGGCCAGTAGCCTGGAAAATTCATATCCCAGCCCGGATGCTGAGCCGGTAACGAGTGCAGTGGGTGATATTATAGGTTTATTCAAAGAGTAGGATTAATTTGAAAAATTATCTCCTAAAGATAGATTATTCAGTATATATTAGGAAGTGATAAGAGCGATAAAAAAATCTCCACACAGCTATGAGTGGAGATCGAAAGAGTTCTATTTAAATAGCCTTTACTGGTAGTATTCGTATTTACGCTCACAGATACTCATTAACTCGCCATTATTATATATTACAGATTTCAGCCAGTTACCCTTCTCATCATATTTGGTATATTCGATATCGTTTGTGCGTCTGATCTCTCCATCTCCTCCCATATATACGGCTTTGGTATAAAATCCTTTATCGTTATAAGTACATCTTACTTCAGACAGAAGGGAGTCACTGGCATTAAGGACCTTTTTGTCTGTAGTAAGATTATTGTCGTCGAGAACCAGGACACGGGAGCCAACCTTTTCGCCTTCTGAATTGAACTGCTCTGCGCTGGTCCAGAATCCTTTATCATTTGTATTGAACTTATATGTATATCTGAGCTCATCATTATTCTTCAGGAAAAACTTTGAAGATGATAAAGAGCCATACTCATCGTTTATAATTTTGTAATATGATCTGACTGTATCATCCCTGATAAACTCAGCGTATGTCATCATATTATTTTGGTACTCAACCTTCCATGTTCTTGTATCATTTACATCGTAATAATAATCAATATGTGTCATTTCCCCGTCTTCGTTAAAGTAGGTTGTGAAGTTTTGTGATGACAATTTGAGGCTATCACGTATTTCTTTATTTATAAGTTCGCCCTTAACAATTTCTCCGTCAACCATAGATGCGAGGTAATTCATCTCCTCAACAGATACAAGCTGGCCGTTTAGATATTCCGGGAAGTTCTGATAGGGAGTAAAGAAGGAAAGATTTGTAGTATAAACAACTTCAGGTGTATTATTGCATCCGGAAAACAACAATAAGACACCCAGCATAATAAAGACTAAATTTCTCATATCAATGTGGTTTTGTGGTTAATATATAGCAAGTTAAGCCTCTAATATAAGAAAGTCAAATAAACTTTATGCATGCATAGGGGCAGAGGCATAGTAAATTAATTTGTATAATATTCTTTGACAGCTGTAATAATTCAGGCAAGAAACACGGAAAGCAAACAACCATTGTTTACCCTCAGAGAGTAGAATATAAAGAAGGAAATGGAGCTTAGTTTATGACATATTATAAATGCTTTAAACAGCTATCACTTTTTATTTTGTTACAGGATCCATAATACATCTAACAGAAAGGCCACTCCTTAGATTACTAATGTTTTTATCGACAATATCATAGCTATAGTAAAGGCTTCTGAAATAGGCCGTTCCGCTTGCTTCATCTTCGGAAGAGGTCCAGAAGTAACCAGCTCTTCCCAGGTCACCGAATGATCCGTTATGATTTCTATAACCTCCTGGAAGAACTGTAAATCCTGAATCGTTGTTGATATCATTATTTGACACTATCCAGTGTCTGGTTCCGGTTTCCTTAAGTAACCGGCCTGCTACCGTCTGTCCTCCAAGGTAATCTGTAAGCGCTGTCCAGTCCTGGTCGTCAGGAACGCTCCATCCTTCGGGGCAGAGTTTTTCAGTACTAACAGCATACCAGTTATAAAGGGCTCCGTAAACTGAAGAATCAGTATTTATCAAACAATAGGCAGGAGCACTTAAGTCATTCCAATCAACCGCTGTTGGAATATACGCGATGTCTGTTCCGTCGTTTAGTTTTAATGTCCGGAGGTTTTCAGCCATCCATGTTTGCGATCCTATCTGAACAGTTTTATAAGTGTTTCCTTCAATATCAGTTACTGTGCTATAAGTAGCTTCAGGATTGAAAGCAATATAGTTCTCGCTGGATTTAAGAGTTGTAAAAAGAGTATCGTCACCGTATACAGTTCCTTCAGAATTCACAGCCTTAACTCTGAAATAATATTCCATATCAGTATCAAGGCCGGTAAGTGCTGCACCAACGACAGTGTAGACGTTTCTTTCAAGGGTATCAGGATTTGACAGAGTATTATTTCCTAATTCTTCTGTTGTACCATATTCAAATGTTACAATTGTTTCCAGTCCATTAGGTTTAACACTTCCCCTTATGGTGGCCCAGTTCTGACCTATCATAGTCGCCGGGATTGCTTCTGCAGATGGAGCTGTGGGGACAAATTCAATATCTTCATCCTTATCTTTCTTTTCACATCCTGTCAGAATAAATATCAATATAAGAACTAAAGCAGACGATAATATGGTGAAACTGATTTTTTTTGCCATTGTGTAATCGTATTAATAGAAATCTAAATTATAGAAAAGTAAGTTAAACCGATATGTTAGTAACGGAGATAACTTTATCAAATTGTAATTCACAAAAGTATTTTAGTTAGTTAATATATCCACACATTTTGATAGAAATAATAAGAATATGCTTAAAAAATTTCTTTTTAAGATTCATCTTATCTGCTGGAGAATCGTAAATTTTTTAATAACCTGATTCTTTAAGACTTAAGGAGGAATCAAATGTTAGTCCAACACCTATATTTATTTGTCCGGGCTGAGAGGGCTGGCTCCCAATAAAGGCATTAAATTTATTTATGTTATAAAATATTCCAATATCCGGTTTAAAGGAATGATCAATTGCAACAGTGCCGTCTGTTCTTAAAGTTGTAATAAAACGCTCCCTTGCGAGCCCCAGTTTTAAATAGAAGTTTGAGCTACCTTTTTTATATATCAGAAAATCAGTACCTGCCATTATTACTGTTCCGCGGTCATCATATTCTGCGGATGGCAGATTGAATTCCTTAAACCATAGATAACCTCCGTAAAAGCCAAATCTTCCATTTCCAAATAGTCCTTTATTTAATATTCCAATCCTAATTGATCCACCCTGGTCTGCCTTTGTGCTTCCTTCATATTTCTTTATGTTCGTAACATATCCTCCATTAATATAAGGTTTTAATCCTGACTGAGAGTATATGCTGAATGGTGTAATAAGTATGATAATCAAAATAGCCAGGTGAGTAGAATATCTGGTTTTATTCATGATCATGTAGGATTTTGACCAAGCTAAGTTATGATGTAAATAAACACAAGTCAATAAAATATTTAGAAGCAGATTATTAATCTATAACACTAAAATTTTGTAATTGAGTTGTAGTTTTTTACAGTATAGCGTTACATATTAATTTAGAAGAGCCGGAGAAAGGAATTTATTTATAATTAATATACACTTTGCCATGACACTAAATAATCAAATAGCCAGGTTTGTTTGCAGAATAATGCTGATAACCTTATTACTTCTTACTGCTAAAGATTTGTCAGCACAGTTGCAAGATGGCAGAATATATATGGGGATTGAGCTTAATAATATATTATGCGGGTATTCTGAGATTTCTGTTAAA
>CAZWLP010000108.1:0-6303 GCA_964634565.1 uncultured Rikenellaceae bacterium
CCGAACAGGAAATCGATTCCAACAGAGAATATCCAGGTACGGGTATCGTAATACTGAGATACATTAACAGAAGTTGCTGCCCCGTCGTCGGTTATATAGTCATAGCTTGCCTCTGTTTTTTTATAAAGGGTGTATGAACCTCCTATATTCAGGTCGATAAGCGATGTAAGTCTTAAGCCGATACCTGCGCCGATAGTATTTGATGGTATTGCATATCTGGTCTCGCTCTGATATTCGGCATTAACTCCGGGTCGTGTAAGAAGTACTCCTGAACTGATTCTATATTTACTATTAATCTTATATTCGCCCCCAAAGCCAAATTCGTAAGAATTTTTTTCAATCATCTCGATATTAATATCCTTATAACCATCAAAATCTATTGGTTTATCAAAATAGTAGTGAATGCCGGCATAGAACATTAGCCGGTTGGTTGGTATCCGGGTAATTCCAATCGACAGCATGGCGGGGATATCGGCTATCACAGCAGATCCATCCTTATATGTCTGACCGATACCATCTTTGCCATTATTTACCCTGGTCAGGATATCAAGCTTTGTTCTGAACTCATATTTAAGCGACAGGTTGGTGGTAAGGGAAGGTGCATAATTAATACTTATTACGGGAGTAATCCCCAATCCAGACATGCTAACATCTGTCTCGATATCCTGCTCTCTGCTTTCCACCTCATCTGCCAGTTCATTAAGTGGTATCGTTGCAATAGAATCCAGAACAAAGGAAAGAAGCCTGGAATAGTCGGCAGGATTAACCTTAAAAGTTCCATATATATTATTTCCAACAACGAAGTAATCTGTAACCTCACTCCGGATCCACTTATTTGCATGTACCACTCTTGCACCTGCCGCAACAGAAATATAAGGGTTAATCTGAAAAGCCATATTTGCCTGGTATCCCATTATAAGGTGTTTGCTTTCAGTAGACAGCTCAAGGTCATAGCCGGTAATATTATCATAATTACGATCTTCATCAATTGCTGCAACAACCAGGTCATTAACCAGCTCAAGAGTATTTCTGACTACCTTTACTGCATCAGACATATATAGCTCGGAGGAGGGCAGCCCTTCCGAATATTTTGTTTTGCCATCACCTCCGATAGGATTTACAGCGAACGAAAAAGCAAATCTGCCGTTTTTATATACTCCATATAAAGCCGGAAATACAGGAAGGGCAACCTTCCCTTTAAAATCCTGCTGACCATCTGTTAAATTTTCATATTCAGTGGTAATCATCTTTAGCTGTCCCATGGTATTATTATTCAGCGACAGGTAAAATCCATCATTCATATGAACCAGTCCGGCAGGATTATAAAAGGCTGCATCAATATCGAGGGTAGCATCACGGCACTGGAACCTGGTAAACATTGCACTCTGGTCTAAATTTGTAACCAGTCCGCCGGCGAAGATAAAAGAGGAAAACAAAGAAGCCAGAAATATGACAAATAGTTTCTTCATAATATTATGACTTAAATCTTAAGTATTAGGTTGCTTAACATCAAGTTACATAAATTATGCCTAAAACAAAAAAGTGCGGACCCCGCCCGGAGTCCGCACTTATATATTAGTGAAATTAGTCTTTAATTCGTGTTAATCTCTCTTCTAGAAATGAAGGTCAACACCTACAGAGAAGATAACTGTTTTTGTATCATAGGTTTCAACAGGAACACTCTCAAAGGGACTTCCAACCAACCTTGCAGAAAGATCTTTTTCACCCTCGTCGTAGTTAGTAATCATAGCTCCCAGGTTAACATCAATCAGAGGAGAAATGGAGATACCCAGTCCACCACCGAAGGTAGTAGTATTAAGGCTATATCTCAGGTCGCTCTGATATAATTCGTTTACACCTGTACTTGTTCCCGAATAACCGGCACCCAGCTTAAACATATCGTTTATTGCATACTCAGCACCAAAGGAATAAGATATAAAGTTCTTGTCGATCATTTCAACCTCAAGGTCAGCTGATCCGTCATAGTCATTATTCTTATCCATATACATTGTCATACTTCCTGAAAGAAGAAGTTTTTCGATTGGCTTAACGTCGACACCAATAGCCAGCATAGCAGGCATATCAGCCACTATCTTATCGCCTGTTTCGAACATTCCTGCTCCCTTATCGTCGATTACTTCAGTTTCAAGTTCAAGTTTAGTCTTAGCCTCATAACGAAGAGCTATATTCAATATCTCAATCGGAGTTACATTAACACTAAAAATAGGTGTGAATCCTGTTCCGGTCTGAACGATATCAAGTTCCCTGTCGGCAGTCATTGCAGCATAAACAGGTTGTCCAATTGCTGTAAAGAAAGGACTCATCAATGTCATTGATCCATCATTAACACCTGCAACAGTTGGATTAGACATAATATTCTTGATTGATCCCTGCTGGGTGTTCTTAGCTGTTACGAGTCTGGCACCTACAGCAACAGACAGCATATCATTAATAGCATAAGCCACATTTGCCTGGTATCCAAAATATATAGAAGTTCCTTCTAAATAAATATCTGCAGAGTACTGGTCTGCAGGTATCGAAAATGAACCCAGCAGAGGAACGAGATCGGCAATATCCATTTCAAATGAAGGCAGGCCGGAAGAATATTCAGCACCGCCGCCGCCACCAATAGGGTTAAAGCCAAGAGAAACGGCAAATTTACCTTTCTTGTAAACTCCATAAAAACTTGGAAAGAATGGTGCCTTAACGTCACCTACATAAGTATCGTCATTCAGGAGAGCATAGTTGTTAATAATCGTTTTAGTCTGCGTAATAATCTGATTACTAAGCGATACATGTATTCCGTCGTTTAACTTAGTTAATCCGGCAGGATTAAAATAAGCAGCATCAACCATTATTGATGCGTTTTTACTCAACAATCTTGTAAATGCCGCACTCTGGTTAGTATTGGTAACCAATCCTCCTGCCATAAGGCTGGCTGTGAGGCATACAGCGCTAATTGTTAAAAGAATTTTTTTCATAGATATAGGTTTTATTGAAAAATTTTAGCGCCTAAATATATGAATTTATTTCGAACGAACAAGAAAAGAACACTGAAGATGCCATCAGGTGGTACTTTGATAATAGAACGAACATATTTTGACCTTTTGTTAAAAAAGTTTAACAAAAGAATAGTGCAACAATATATGTTATGGGTCGTCTATATAGTGAATGGAAGATAGAAATGGACAGATTTCTAAAAAGAATTAAGGAGAATAGATAACAAATTAAAAAGGAAGCCATGAAAAAACTACTAAGCCTCTTATCAGTTTCTATACTGATTTACTTACCCTCCCTGGCCGAGGACCCTGTTGCAGAGGGGAACACACATCATGAGCTCGGGACCTATATTATTGAAAAATCAGTTGCTCCCGTAATAGCTGATGCAAGAATACTTCCTACCTACGAGGTCTCATACGAGAGATCGGATATGAAGATAAAGATTGCTATCGACGACAGTGATAAGAATTGCAGAAAACTGATTGTTGTTTCTGACCATCTTTCGGTTCAGTACAATTGTGACGGAAAGATATTTGGTGTAAAACTCCTGGATGAACAATATTCAGATAACGGTATATCAGATTCAAATCTCTACCTTGATACTTCTGAGTACTTCAGACAGAAAGTTCTATCCCAGTCGGCTAAAAATGAGATAGACCAGATAAAACTAATATCGGTATATTTCCCAAAGCTGGTTAAAGATTACGAAAGAGTATTCGCAGTCAAGTAACTCTATATATCAAGTAGTTTCCACTACACTTAAGTTTTAGGTTTTGTGTTGCAGGGCACCTTCTCAGGGTGTCCTGCTTCTTTTTAATTGTATATTTTTGTTTGAGATGCTAACTTGTCTGATCAAAATACAAGTATTCGACTAAACCAAAAACATACAATAATGAAAAAGCTGCTTGTTCTTTTTATCACTATTTCAATCTGTACCTCTATTTCGTCTCAAACAAAGAAGCCAATTCTTAGCGGCAGTGAAAAACTTAATATGTTTTCCAAACACCTGGAAATGAAAAATAATTCTGAGTTTAAGGGACTGGAGTGGCAGTATATCGGCCCGACAAATATCAGTGGCAGGTGTACTGATGTTGAGGCCGTTATGCCCAGGGGAAAATCTTATACTATATGGGTAGGATCGGCTTCGGGAGGAGTATGGAAGTCTGTAAATGAGGGAACAAGCTTTGAGCATATGACCAGGGATCTGCCCTCGGCCTCGATAGGAGATATAGCCATCGATCCAAATAATCCTGATATTGTATGGGTGGGTACCGGAGAGGCAAATATCTTCAGAAGTTCAAATTCGGGTTGCGGAGTGTTTAAAACCACTGACGGCGGTAAATCCTGGGAAGATATGGGTCTTAATAATACCATGACCATTGGAAGAATAAGGATACATCCAAAAAATTCAGATATTGTTTATGTTGCTGCCACAGGTCATGAATATACAGCCAATAAGGAGAGAGGCCTGTTTAAGACAGAAGATGGGGGAAAGACCTGGGATAAGATTCTATACCTGGATGAAATGACAGGAGCATATGATCTTGTTCTGGATCCTGAAAAGCCGAATACAATATACTGCACCACATGGGAAAGGATAAGAGAAAAGTGGAGTGATCCCCGTACCTGGGAAAAAACAAAAAATTCTGCCATATGGAAATCTACAGACGGAGGAAAAAACTGGAAGAGAATTGTAAACGGGTTACCTGCTCCCAATCATACCGGGAGGATCGGGATAGATATAGCCAGATCGAATCCAAAGGTTCTATATGCCTATGTCGACAACTATGAAGTCGCATATTTTGCAAAGGAAGGAGAAACAGATGCATATGGTCGTGCAGGAACAAATACCATTAAAGGAGCTACAATATATAAAACTGAAAATGGTGGTGAGGATTGGGTGAAAGTGAGTGGTCTTACTCCCGAACAGAAAAGTCTTATGGAAAGACATTCAGGCACTTATGGCTGGGTATTTGGCCAGATAAGAGTTGACCCCAATGACGAGAATACTGTTTATTCTATGGGACTTAACCTGAATCAGAGTACTGATGGAGGAAGAACCTTTAAACCATTAAGAGGACCACACTCCGACCATCATGGTTTATGGATCGACCCGGATAATTCAAATTATCTGCTGAATGTACAGGATGGTGGACTGACTATCTCATATGATAAGGGCAAGACATTTAAATACCCGATAAGGGAATTACCACTTGGCCAGTTCTTTAATATAAGCTATGATATGGCTACTCCTTTCAGGGTATATGGTTCGATGCAGGATCATGGCAGCTATGTTGGCACTGTTGATCTGTCGGGAGGACGCAATAATGTGCCTGCCAACGACTTTGGAAGGACACTGGGCGGCGAAGGCACATCGCATGCTATCGACCTGAATGATAATAACACCGTATATGCAAGCGGTTTCTATGGCTTACTGATGAAGGCAAAGGTTGATGACTACCTGAATGCCACTGGATGGAATGTCCCTTCTGAAATAATTCTGCCCAATATTTTCAATGATGAGCCGGTACTCAGGGGTCAGTGGATAGCACCCACAATACTCTCGCCACATAACCAGGATATTGTTTACCATGGTATGCAGAAATTATTAATGTCGAAAGACAGGGGCCAAACATGGGAGTATATAAGTCCTGATCTGACATATAACGATCCGAAGAAAAACGGTGATATTAGTTACCAGACAATAACTTCAATAGATGAATCGCCTTTAAAGGCCGGGGTAATATACGTTGGAACCGACGACGGAAGGGTTTGGAGGACCAGGGATGGAGGTAAAAAATGGACAGATATCCGTAAGGGCGAGCTCCCTATTAAGTGGGTATCCCGAATAGTTGCATCTAAATATGATATAGGCACTGTTTATCTGACACAAACAGGACGACGGGATGATGATTTCCAGGTTTACATATGGAAATCGACAGATTTTGGTGATACATGGACTGATATATCAGCCAATATTCCTCTTGGTCCGGTAAACGTTATAAGGGAGGATCCTGTAAACCCTGAAATACTTTATATAGGAACAGACGCAGGGGTATATGTAAGTTTAACCGGGGGCCGATCTTACCAGGTACTTGGCGACCTGCCATATGAATATGTACATGATCTTATTATCCATCCAAGAGACAATATGATAGTTATTGCATGCCATGGCGGAGGCGTTTTTGTAATGGATGCAAACGATATTAACGATAAGGACAAGGCAAGGAGAAGGTATTAGGGAGGCGAAGGGCGAAGAGGTAAGGGCGAAGAGGTAAGGGCGAAGAGGTAAGGGCGAAGGGG
>CAZWLP010000109.1:0-6230 GCA_964634565.1 uncultured Rikenellaceae bacterium
AAAGAATCAAGCCCGAATAAACCTGGAAGCACAGTAATAAATACCCATGCATAAAGAGAAAAGAACAGAACCTGGAATATCGAATTAAAAGCAACAAGTCCGGCCGCATAATCATTATCTCCCTCGGCCAGATCGTTCCATACCAGGACCATTGCAATGCACCTGGCCAGACCAATTAATATCAGGCCCACCATATAGTGGGGATGGTTGGGAAGAAAAATAATAGCCAGCAGGAACATTAATATCGGTCCGATCACCCAGTTCTGAATAAGAGACAGTCCAAGTATCCTGAGATTTTTGAAAACATCCCCCATCTCTTCATACTTTACTTTTGCCAGAGGTGGATACATCATTACAATAAGGCCAATGGCAATAGGGATATTTGTCGTTCCGCTCTGAAATTTATTCCAGAAAGAGCTGATCCCGGGCAAAAGGTAGCCCGAAAAGACACCAACGAACATAGCCAGGAATATCCACAGTGTAAGGTATCTGTCAAGGAAGGAAAGTTTCTTATTGCTCATGCTTATTATTTTAGTAAATTTTCTATCCTGCTGATATCTCCATCATTTTCTGCAGGCATGATTTTAAATATCCTGCAGATAAGATTATATATATCAACATTCTCAAAAGATTCAGAAAGATAAGCATCCTTAAATGCCGGACCGTCAGCATAGAATATGCCCTGCATATCGGTATTGTATGGATCATAACCATGAGTACCCCTGCTTCTCATAGAGTAATCAGGTCTGCTGCTGGCAATAATACTCCAGCCGCTGTCGGCTTCGGCAACCAGCCCGGGGAAACGTTTATGTGTTCCATAATGATAATGCTCCGGCATGGTCTCTTTCGACCATACCTTTACATGAGGCACATTACTTAAAATTGTATAAACCGAATCAATATACTCATCTACAGGATCAATCAATATAACAGGATTCCCTCCGGTATAATATTCGACAAGACCTTCAGGCACCTCGTCCTGCAGGTTTACAAGCCTGTCAGAAGATACTTCACCCATACCATGATCAGAAACCAATATAATATTTACACGCCTGCCTAATGGAAGGTCTGAAATTCTCTTATGTAAACTGCCAATTATCCCGTCGAGGTAAACAACAACTGAGTCGGTCTCTCTGGAAACCGGTCCGTAGTTATGCGATATACCATCGGGCTCATCAAAATATAAAGTAATAAACCTGGGCCTTTGCTTTTTTGGGAGACTCAGCCAGTTAATTACAGAATCAACCCTCGATTCGAAGGGTATTGAACCATCATAAGAGCTCCAGTAGGTAGGCTGGTGACCATTTATTGGAGCTTCCGAGCCTACCCAGAACATCGAAGCTGCAATCATTCCATTATTTTCAACTGTTGTCCATACAGGTTCTCCGCCATAGAATTCTCCATTCTCGACCATTTCCCGGTCGCCTATCCTGTATAGCATCTCCATATCAGGATCATAGAATGTGTTACTTATTAGTCCGTGATGATCGGGGTAAAGACCCGTTGCAATACTGTAATGATTCGGAAACGTCTTGGTAGGATAGGATGAGATAAGACTTTTAGCCTTTACTCCCTCATCAGCAAACCTGTCTATATTCGGAGTCTCATATAGCTGATCATAATCCCACCTGAATGCATCCATCGACACCAGAACAACATATTGTTCCCTTTTAGAAAGGATTATTATTATAACAACCAGAGCCAAAATAAAAAATAAACCTGCAATCAATCTTTTCATTATAGTAATATTTAAATCTTAATAATCTTTGAATCTTAAATCTCAAATCTTGTCCCTGTTAACGCTTCCGAAAGTTCCCACAATTTTAACCAGGTCTCCTTATCATATGAGTGTCTGCCTGACTTTACAATCGCCGGGAACCCAAAAATCTGTCCCCTTCCTTCAGGTCCTATAAATTCACCCCCTTTAAGGGTCTTGTCTGTAGCCCCCATCATAGTAGGCATAGCTCCTTTAACTGGGTTCATCAATACCAGGTCCTTTAACTTATCAATAATATTCGGAAGCTTAACTATTTTTGTTGAGCTTATTCCTGGATGAACTGCAATTGATAATGTGCTGCTCCCCTTTTCCTTTAATCTTCTGTCTAGCTCATAAGCGAAAAGAAGATTGGCGAGTTTGCTTTGCCTGTATGCCTCTTTTCTTATATATAAGCTTTTTGAATTAATATCATCGAAACAGATAATCCCCTTAAAATGCGCAATACTTGAGACTGTTACTATTCTTGATCCGGGAGTTAGCAGGAGCAACTTAATAAGTCCGGCAGTAAGGGTAAAATGGCCAAGATGATTAGTTGCGAATATCATCTCGAACCCATCCCCGGTAAGACGGTGCGGTCCGGTCATTATTCCACCATTATTTACAAGCAGATCAAGCTTCTTATACTTTTCTTTTATCCGTGAAGTAAAGCTTCTAACCGATTTCTGGCTGGCCAGGTCGAGCTGTTCAAGATCCAGCCTTGCCCCGGGCACTGACGATATAATTTTTTTTCGTGCTTCTTCTCCCTTCTCCATATTCCTGCATGCAAGAATAACTCTCATACCCCTGGCTGCAAGCATTTTTGATGCCTCATAACCAATACCACTGTTGGCTCCGGTTACAATACCAATCTTATCTGAGTCTTCAGCCCGGGTAAATTGGCTGACTAATTCCATCTGTTTTCTTGATGCCATACTATATCTGATGCGTCAATAAACGCTTTTTAATAATAAATATAACGTTTGCCGGAAAAATTTTGTTGAATCAATGCTCCTTTTATGTTATCTCAGCCCCCGGGGCAGCATCTGATAATGGGTATAATTGCACTGTAATTGAAGACGCATGCACCACCAGGGACCTTAAATATGGAGATTACCTTGTTCTGGCAAAAGACCTACACTACTCAACCCTCAGCTCTTCGCCCTTTGTCGTTAGTCGTTAACCATTATATTCATCAAAGAAATCGTTTCCCTTATCATCTGTAAGAATAAAGGCGGCAAAATTTTCAACCCTGATCTTTCTGACAGCCTCCATCCCCATTTCTTCAAAATCGACAAGCTCTACAGATTTAATATTATCATTGGCCAGCACAGCTGCCGGGCCGCCTATTGATCCGAGGTAAAATCCACCATGCTTCTTGCATGAATCTATAACCTGCCTCGACCTGTTTCCCTTAGCAAGCATAATCATAGACCCTCCCTTGCTCTGGAAGAGATCAACATATGGGTCCATCCGCCCGGCTGTTGTAGGGCCAAAGCTTCCTGAGGCCATCCCTTTGGGTGTCTTGGCAGGACCGGCGTAATAAACAGGATGATTCTTAAAATAATCCGGCATTGGCTTACCTTCATCAAGCATCTCCTTAATACGTGCATGAGCCATATCTCGTGCTACAATAAGTGTTCCCGTAAGATTAACCCTTGTTTTAACCCTGTATTTGGATAATTCGGCAAGAACCTCATCCATTGGTCTATCGAGATTAATATTTACAGGCTCCTCAAGTTTAGGTGCTTTTGCAGGCATATATTTAGCCGGGTTTCTTTCAAGTTCTTCAACAAAGATCCCTTCACTTGTAATTTTTGCCTTAATATTCCTGTCGGCGCTACAGCTAACACCCATACCTACAGGGCATGAGGCAGCATGGCGAGGCAATCTTATAACTCTTACATCATGCACAAAGTACTTTCCACCGAACTGCGCACCAACACCATATTCCTGGCATATTTTTTCAATTTTCTTTTCCCACTCAATATCTCTGAAAGCACGTCCGCCGGCACTACCTGTTGTAGGCAGACTGTCGAGGTATCCGGTTGATGCTTCTTTAACGACCTTAAGGTTTGCTTCGACCGACGTTCCTCCTATTACCATAGCAAGGTGATAGGGCGGACAGGCAGAAGTACCCAGGTCTTTAATTTTTTCTCTTACAAATTTTGTCAGGTTCTCTTCGTTAAGCAATGATTTGGTTTGCTGATAGAGGAAGGACTTATTGGCCGATCCACCTCCTTTTGTTACAAAAAGAAATTCATATTTATCGCCAGGCTTTGAATAAATATCAACCTGGGCAGGCAGATTGCTTCCGGAGTTTTTCTCTTCGAACATTGAAAAAGGAATTATCTGCGAATACCTGAGATTCTTCTCTTTATATATATCAAACACACCTCTTGAAAGAAATTCGGCATCATTAACACCTGTATATACATCTTCTCCCTTCTTCCCTATTATTATGGCTGTACCGGTATCCTGACATGAAGGCAATTCTCCTTCAGCAGAGATAACCTGATTCTTAAGCATTACCCATGCAACAAATTTATCGTTGTCGGTAGCCTCCGGATCATCAAGTATGGTCCTTAGTTTCTGTAAATGCGAGGGTCGCATCAGGAAAGAGACATCCTTAATTGCCTCAGCAGCCATAAGTTCGAGTCCCTTAGGGTCTACTTTAAGAATCTTCCTTCCTTCATATTCAACTACACTCACATAATCGGTGCTTATTAGTCGGTAATTGGTATCATCACTACCTAACTGGAATGGGGTTTCGTATATAAAATCAGCCATAATTAAAAATTTATTTATTAGTTTAAGGTCAAATCAAATTTAGAAATAACGATGATCAAATGAAAGGAATTTGCTGTTAAACACATCTGTGATTAGCAAGGTTTATTAAAATATTTGAAAAAATAATTCTTTTGACTATTTTGAGGATTCTAAAACTGAAACCAACATCTTGAACTATGTATAATAATATTCCTGCCCCTGATGCCATACCTGTTAACTGGCTCTGGTTTCAGGGTCTCCTGATGTTAACCTTCATACTCCATTTGATACTGATGAACCTGGTACTGGGTGGCAGTCTGATAGCGATCTGGGATAATGTCATAAAAAAAAGACAATTCCCCGGAATGAATAATCTTCCCATTATTCTTGCTCTGACAATTAATCTGGGTGTTCCTCCACTTTTATTTGTTCAGGTATTATATGGTCACCTGTTTTATTCTTCTTCAATTGTTATGGCCATTCCATGGCTTCTTGTAATTCCAATACTGATCCTTGCATATTATGGATCGTATATTTATGTGAAGAATATTGAAAGGTCGCCAATATGGGCAAGGGCAGGTCTTTTTATCTCTGCATTGTTCCTGCTTTATGTTGGATTTATGTACGTTAATAATTCTACTCTTGCAATAAACCCGGCCAACTGGGGAAAATACTTTGATAAACCCGGAGGCACCAGCCTCAATCTTGGTGAACCCACCATATGGCCCAGATATCTTCATTTTATTATTGCTGCACTTTCGGTAGCATCGCTGGCCATTGCCATTTATGCAGAGATCAGCCTTAAAGACAAAACCGAAGAAAGGGATAAGATCATAGCGCTGAACATGAAGAGGTTTGCCTGGCTTACTATTGTGCAGTTTGCTATAGGTACATGGTTCTGGCTGACAAACCCGAAAGATATATATATGGTTTTTATGGGTGGCAATATTGTTGCTACTGCATTTATGGTTCTTGCCTGGCTAATGGCAATAAGCATGGTAATATCGGCTTTCAGGAAAAAAACCAGGGCCACAATGATTCACGTGCTTGTAATTATTGTGCTTATGGTATTTATAAGAGAGTTCCTGAGATCTGCCTGGCTCTTGGATATTTTCACTCCCGGCTCTCTGGAGGTATCAAAGGAAATTACTCCGTTTATAGCCTTCCTTGTAGTATTTGCAGCAGGCATATTTATCCTGTATTATATGTATCGTTTAGCAACCGAAAAAACTGACAAATCATGAATTATCCCATATGGTATATCCCGAATAGCGGAGGCTCATTGCTAATAGCGATAATAGCCATCCTGCATGTTGTTATTTCTCACCTGGCCGTTGGAGGGGGATTGTTCCTGATTTTAACAGAAAGAAAGGCTCATCTTACCGGTGATAGTAAATTACTTGAATATGTTAAATCCCATACCTGGTTTTTCCTGCTGCTTACAATGGTTTTTGGCGGTGTGTCGGGGGTTGGTATTTGGTTTATAATTGCACTTGTTAATCCCCCGGGGACATCTATCCTGATACATGAATTTGTATTTGGATGGGCTATCGAGTGGGTTTTCTTTATCGGCGAGATAGTTGCCCTGCTTATTTACCACTACAGATGGAATAAAATGAGCCCGAGAAATCATATGATAGTGGGATGGTTATATTTTATCTTTGCCTGGCTCAGCATGGTAATAATTAATGGTATCCTATCATTTATG